>JAFDFT010000189.1 GCA_019309685.1 Deltaproteobacteria bacterium | reverse complement strand
GTTGAGCTCCCTTGTTAATAATTTTTTATTATTTGCAAAGCCTCCTGCAGGTAAAATAGAATCCATTGAACTTGAAAAAGCTTTATCAGAAATAATTGAACTTTTTGAAAAAGATGAGAGTTGCAGCAATCGGATTTATATAAAAAAAATTACAATTCCAAATATATGGATAAGCATGGATACAGAGCAATTTCGCCAGATTTTGTGGAATCTTCTTTTGAATTCTGCTGAAGCGATTCAAGAGACAGGCAATATTGTAATCGAAATGTATCTCTTGAAAAATAAATATGTGGGCATCGATATTAAGGATGATGGGGGCGGTATGACACGTGATACTATGGCTTCTATCTTTGATCCATTTTTTACAACAAAGCCTAGCGGAACCGGACTGGGCTTGTCAATTGTTCATAGGATTCTCGAGGCGGATGATAATTGGCTAAATGTTGAAAGTGATCCAAACGGGGGGACCACCTTTACAATGAAATTAAGACGGATCGATCCGCCAACTTAACCTTGACATGCCAATCAAGATAGGTTAAAAAAATCAGATTAATATTTGTTGGATAGAAACCTTAACCCATTGAAAGAATGGGTTTTTTTTAATTTATCTTCCCACTGATGTCATTCAGTGCTATAATAAAGCAAAACGAAAAACCAAAATAAGGAAAGATTGATGTAAATCCCGCTTGAGCTGGACTCAAAAAGGTTGCTGTATTAGCCCTTAATGCCTTTAAACGTTTCTTAAAGATTTCCAGAAAGTCCTTTGAATATAGATCATAACTTGAATATAAACGGTTGCTTAAAGAGATTAAATAGTATCGTATAATTTAATATGGAAAAAATAAGTGAAGTAATAGAGAAAAGAAAAGAAAAAGTTGAAGGGTTGAAGAGTGAAATAAATCTTTATCCCAACGATTTTAAAGCTACTGATACAGTAAGTTGTATTAGAAATAAAATTGAAGAAGCCCCAGATTCGATGAATGAGGACAACCCTGTTTTTTCGATAGCGGGCCGCATGATGGCTGTAAATCGTTTCGGCAAAACAACATTTATCCGAGTCAGCGATCGAACAGGGCAAATCCAAGCGTATATAAGAAAGGATCAAATTGGCGATAAAGCGTATGATTTATTTAAACAACTCGATATCGGAGATTTTTTGGGATTAAAAGGAGGGGTGTTTAAGACAAAAACCGGTGAATGGACGTTACTGGTGAATGAGTTTAGACTAGTTTGTAAAACAACGCGACCTCTTCCAGAGAAATTCCATGGCCTAAAAGATCCTGAAAAGCGTTACCGTCAAAGATATCTTGATTTAATGATGAATGCCGATGTTCGTGAGATTTTTATTAAAAGAAGTTTAATCATTCAAGCAATACGCGAATATTTTTTAAAACAAGAATATCTTGAAGTTGAAACGCCAATGATGCAGCCCATTCCTGGTGGCGCAGAAGCGGAGCCGTTTATTACACATCACAACGCACTGGGGGTTGATCTATTTCTACGCATCGCTCCTGAGTTATACTTAAAAAGACTTGTGGTAGGTGGATTTGAAAGGGTTTTTGAAATTAATAGAAATTTTCGAAACGAAGGGGTGTCCACTCTTCATAATCCGGAATTTACAATGCTTGAATTTTATCAGAGTTATGCAACTTACGAAGATTTGATGGCGTTGACTGAAAAACTTATTCATTATGTGGCGCAGTCGGTAAACGGCTCTTCAACCATTACATATCAAGATAATACCATTGAATTAAGCAGGCCGTGGCGCAGGATAAATCTTATATCTGCCCTTGAGGGAATAGATGGTTTTCGACCCGGCCTGCATAAAGATAAAGATGGTCTTATTGAATTTGCTGCATCAAAAGGGATAAAAATTGCTGGAAAAAAAAGTCATAAGGATATGCGGATCGGAAAAATTGTTATGAAAATATTTGAAAGCTTAGTAGAGCCGCAATTGATTCAACCAACTTTTGTAACAGGATATCCGGTGGAGGTTTCACCCCTTTCCAGAAGAAATGATCAAGACCCGTCTATTACTGATCGTTTTGAACTATTTATTGCCGGAACTGAGATCGCAAATGGTTTTTCAGAACTCAATGATCCGATGGAGCAGAAGGATCGTTTCCTCCAACAGGTAGCGGACAGAGAAGCAGGTGATGAGGAGGCGCACTATATGGATAAAGATTACGTGGAGGCGCTGGAATATGGTATGCCACCTACTGCCGGGGAAGGTATAGGCATTGACAGACTTACGATGCTGCTCACAAACTCAAAATCGATTCGAGAGGTTATTCTATTCCCGCACATGAAGCCTAAAACAAAGGAATAGGGTATCTTTCTTGGATTCGAAAATTAACATATGAATATAAATTAGATGGGATTTGAATTATTTATAGGTGGAAGATATCTAAAGGTTAAACAGAAACAGGCCTTTATTTCCTTAATTACAATTCTTTCTGTAGCTGGAGTGACGGTTGGTGTGATGGCGCTAATTGTTGTCATTGCAGTTATGGCGGGATTTGAGTCTGATCTTAAATCCCGCATACTTGGTGTTGAATCGCACATCGTGTTGATGAATCATGAAGGCCCCATTTCTAATTACCGTGAAATCATTGCGAATCTGGAAGGTAAAAGTGACATCGAAGCGGTAACACCTTTTGTGCATGCCCAGGTGATGCTGCGTTCATCATCAGGTGTATCCGGGGCTGTCCTGAGAGGGATTGACCCTGAATCAGCGGTGCATGTAATAAAAACATTTAAAAAGAGCGCATTAAAAGAACTATCCAAGAAAAGGGATCCTCAAGGTGATTCTGCTGATCCTGCTGGCATCGTTTTAGGAAAAGAACTCGCCAGAAATCTTGGCGTTATAGAAGGTGATACGGTTTATTTAATATCACCCAGGGGAATGATTTCACCGATCGGTCATATGCCTTCCATGAAACAATTTAAGGTTTCAGGTTTCTTTGAATCCGGGATGTATGAATTTGATGGTACGTTCGCTTTTGTCCATTTACAAGACGGTCAGAAGATTATGCGAATGAAGGATGCTGTTACCGGCATTGAGATTCGTGTAAATGATATATACAAGGCAAAAGATATCGCGAAAAGAATAGAATCGGATTTGGGTTTTCCTTTTTGGCTAAGAGATTGGATGCAAATGAACAGAAATCTTTTTTCCGCCCTGAAGCTGGAGAAAAAGGTTATGTTTATTATTCTAACACTCATCATACTTGTCGCAGCATTTAATATCGCCAGCTCACTTATTATGATGGTGATGGAAAAGACGAAAGATATTGCCATATTAAAAGCAATGGGGGCGACAAATAAGAGTATAAGAAAGATATTTATATATAAAGGAATGGTGATTGGCTTTATTGGAACCGCTTTAGGGGTGATTCTAGGTTCTGTTCTTTGTGCATTGCTCAAATATTATAAGTTTATTGAGCTTCCTGGCGATGTATACTATATTACCACGCTTCCGGTTCGCCTTGAATTTTATGATGTTATCCTGATTGCGATTGCAGCGATGGTAATATCTTTTTTATCGACACTTTATCCTGCTCAGCAGGCATCTAAGCTAAATCCGGTTGAGGCGATACGTTACGGGTAAGAGGATTTTTATACAAACGAATGGCGTCTTTAATATCAGCAAGAGAGATTCGAAAAAGTTTTTCATACGGCAATTCACGTATTGATGTATTAAAGGGCGTGAGCCTTGATTTAAACCAAGGTGATACCCTTGCAGTGGTTGGCGCGTCAGGTATTGGAAAATCAACTTTTCTTCATATTTTAGGTACCCTTGATCGACCGGACAGCGGAAATATATGGTTTAAAGAGAAAGATATTCTGCTGTTTGATAATGAAGAACTGGCTGGTTTTAGAAATGAGTCCATTGGGTTTGTTTTTCAATTCCATTACCTACTACCGGAATTCACTGCGCTTGAGAATACGATGATGCCGATGCTTATCAAGGGATACAGCAAACATAAAGCCCTTAAAGCTTCTGAAGAACTATTGATCAGGGTTGGATTAAAAGACAGAATGTCCCACAGGATAGTAACCCTTTCCGGAGGTGAGCAGCAGCGGGTTGCACTCGCAAGAGCTTTAATCTTAAAACCTGCTATACTACTGGCAGATGAACCGACGGGAAATTTAGATAAGGGGAATAGTGAGAAGGTTCATGAGTTGCTTTTGGAGTTAAATAATGAATTACGCATGGTGCTAGTTATTGTCACACACAACATTGAGCTTGCAAATTTTATGTCGAAGCGTGTGACTATTGTTGATGGCCGATTGATAGAAATGAATTGAGGTGTCGTTATGCTAAGACGTTTGAGTCTTTTAATAATTATTTGTTGTTGTTTTTTGCCGAATACGGGTGATTCCCTGGAACCGATTCATATATTAGTTCTTCCGTTTGAAGTTCATTCAAGGGTAAATCTCGCATATCTTCAGGCTGAAATTGCCGGGGTTATCCAGGAGCATATGGAACAAAATGGTGCTGTTATTATAAAAAAGGATATTATTAAGGATGCCTCATGGATAAGAAGGTCTAAGAATATGAATGCGGTAAGACAGTTTGGTCTTAAAAATGGGGCGGATTATGTTATTTGGGGGACATTGACACGTATTGGGCAAAAATACAGTCTGGACGCGTGGTTGATGGCTCCAGCCATGAGGAAACCCCCTAATATATATTCTGTGGAAGGATCAGGGATTGAAAACCTGCCAGAAAGTGTCAAACAGATTGCAAGGGATATTGCTGTTGTTTTGTTCAAATATGAGAAAGTTGAAGATGTTATTATTGAAGGAAATAACCGTATTGAAACCGAGGCAATAAAGCGGGTTATAGAAACAGAGCCGGGAGATGTATACCTTATTAAACGGCTTTCAGAAGATCTCAGGCGTATTTATTTAACAGGGTATTTTGACGATGTCCGAATAGAATCCGAAGATGGTACTGAGGGAAAGATTGTTATGTTCAGGGTTAAGGAGAAGCCAGTGATAAGGACAATTCTTATTACAGGTAATAACCCCAGCATTTTCGAAGTTGAGGAGATTAAAGATGTTCTCGATATCACTACTGGTTCAATTTTGAGTATTGAAAAATTGAGAAACAGTGTAGAAACGATAGAGGACATGTATAAAGATAAAAATTTTCATAATGTTAACGTTAGTTACACTATTAGTGAATTAGACAAAAATCAGGCGGATGTGGAGTTCGAAATCGAAGAGGGAAACCAACTAAAGATACGAGAAATAATATTTGAAGGAAATAAAGAATTCCCCAGCAAGAAATTAAAAAAACTAATGAGTACTGATGAAAAAGGATTCTTTTCATGGATCACAGGGTCGGGAGAGCTGGACAAAGAAGAGTTGAGCCAGGATAGTACCCGAATCGCCGCTTTTTATAGAAATAATGGTTATATAAAAGTCAGGATTGGAGAGCCCGAGATTGAATTTAGAGAAGAAGGAATATATATTACCATTAAAATTGCTGAAGGACCGCG
>JAFDFT010000188.1 GCA_019309685.1 Deltaproteobacteria bacterium | reverse complement strand
GGAGCTTCTCCGCTCCAGCCAAAAGCGCCAAAAGCGCCGCCGACCTTATTTTCAAGGCCTGCCTTTTCCGCGAGGAAAAGCAGGGTTTCCATGGTTTTCATCATGCCTCCATGATAAGTGGCTGAACCAAGCACCAGCGCATCGTACCCTTGGAGATCTTTTTCAGTTTTAACCTCTTTCACATCGATAACCGAAGCTTCCATACCGGAGAATCGTATCCCCTCAGCGATGAGATCCGCTATCTTTCTGGTTTCGCCGGCTCTCGTCGAGTAAACAATAAGTACTTTAGACATTTTTCCCCTAATATTTTAATGAGTTAAATACGATCATCCACACCCGGCCCGTCGCAATCCGGGGTATAACACGTGTTGTCTAAAAATTCACATTTTTCTTTGCAGGAAGGACACTCATCAGGCGGCGTATCCGCTTCGAGCCCATATCCGCAGTTTGAACATTTCCAACTTTGCATTTTAATCTCCTTTTATAAAATGGTTGTTTGAAGAAAAAAGATCAATTAGTCATTTGTGCAAAGAGGCCATTGTACGAGCGACAGGAGGCTCCTTTTATGGTGAATCGTGCCCCCTCTGCTCGGGCTTAAAGTTTAAAGAATAAAGTTGAACCCGCAATACTTTCCAGAGCCGCTATGCTTTCCAGAGTCCGTGAAGGTTGCAATATTCACGTGCTGTTATCTGATCCGCTTCTATATTAAACGTGGCTTCGGGCGCCTCGCCGGGATTTAAAAACTGGCGATATGCTTTTCCATCCGCTATAATTTCAATCCATTGAATGTAATGTTTATCTTCCATGGGATGAGCAACTTCGCCGATTTTAACCTTTATTCCTCCTGCTACTTTTTCTATCACAGGCACATGTTTTTCTTTTGCTGCATCAACAGTATTTTCTGTCAGAAGCGTCATGGGTTGACCGCAGCAGACCAGCTCACCTGCACCGCCATGGAGTACTTCGACGATATTGCCACATAGGTCACACTTGTATATTTGAAGTTTTTCAGCCATTTTTATCTCCTTTTTTTTTATAGTTAAATACTTTAATCGTTAAACTGACGGAGGAAAAAAATACCAGACACTTTTCAACCTTTATTTATTGCTTTAGCGATGTGAGATGATTGCTAAGCAGCTTAATATGACCCATTTCTTCCTTTATTATTTGTTCAATTCTGTTTTTACCGAATTTTTCAGGAACAAACTCTTTCATGCCGAGGTAAAAAACAATGGAGTCTTTTTCCGCAAGAATGGCTTCCTTAAGGATTTCCTTCATGGAAGCTGAAGCGCCAGGTGTTTCTTTTTCAAAGAAAACGCGGGTATCGGCAAGGGCTTTCAGATACAAACCGGCCTCTTCATCGGGGTCAAATGCCGTCGATTTTTTTTCTTCTTCTGAAAGAACAGCTTTCATCTCAGTAAACGTTTTCTCATGTTGATCTTCCATGGATGCAAGATCAAGCAGAAGCTGTTTGTGGGTTGTGTTCGATATGGACTCCGCGGCATTCCGGTAAAAAACAGCGCCGTTTTTTTCAATTTGTATAGCCATCTCCAATATGTCATTCGCGTTATAATCGTAGCTCATTTTATGTCCTTTTTATGTTTTAGTAATTTTCGCCCAGAAGTTCAAAATGCGCCTGCTGATGAGCGCATGCGGGACATACATCCGGTGCTTGTTCTCCTTCGTGCAGGTAGCCGCAATTTCTGCAACGCCAAGTCATTTTTCCCTCTCGTTTAAACACCTTGCCAGCTTTGATATTAGCTGCAAGGTCGTTGTATCTTTTTTCATGCTGTTTTTCAGCGACCGCAATTGCCATAAATATATCCGCGATGTCATCAAACCCTTCTTCACGGGCTGTTTTGGCAAAATCGGGATACATCTGTGTATGCTCGTAATTTTCCCCTGCAGCGGATTCCTTTAAATTTTCAAGGGTGGTTCCAACAACGCCGGCTGGAAAGGCGCCGGTAATTTCAACTTCTCCTCCCTCTAAAAGCTTAAAAAGCCTTTTGGCATGCTCTTTTTCCTGATTGGCTGTTTCTTCAAAGATTGCCTGTATTTGAACATAACCGTCTTTCTTTGCCTGACTGGCAAAATAGGTATAACGGTTCCGTGCTTGAGATTCACCAGAAAAAGCCGTTAGAATATTTTTTTCAGTTTGCGTTCCTTTTAATTTCCCCATTTTCTGTTCCTCCTATAAATTAAAACATTAAAATTAAAATAAGTTCAGTAACTTTAAAACAACTGTCAAATTTAGGAAAGGTGCCTAATCAGACGTCTTTTTGCTTGTCCCACCATCCTTTTTTTATGTGTGCACGCTTTTCTTCCTCAGCCAATTTTCGTATTTTATACGCTGAATCCCGTAAGACGCTATATAAAATTCCGCATCCTGAATCTTCCCGATCGGCATCTCCTTTTTCAGAGATTTCGATCATTTCACTTGTAAGTTTGATTGTTTTTCGTATGTGTTCGTTGCAGGGTTTCATTCAGCTCCACAGGTATATTACAAAATGATTTATCAAAATATATTACAAAATATATGCCACATGGTAAAATCTCACGAAAAGAAAATCAAACCGGCAAAAAATACTTTTTAAATTATGGCCTGATTCATATTATTTTATCCGGAATTCAAGCCTAATTGAAAAAAAAGTCGAATATATTCAGGAAGTAATAATCTGTTCAGGTAAAGGTTATAAAAAAATCCAAACAGCTTCCAGGTAGTCTTGGACGTAAATAATGGGAAATGTTTTTAAAAAACGCAGGATATTAAATAAGCCTTCCGAAAACATCCGATAGCTACCAATAATGCCTTTACTTCTTAATATATCAATGATATTAAATAGTTGCATTGCCTAAAATGAAATAGCCGTCATCTGGTTGTCTATATTTGGTTTTTGATACAATACTGTATCATGAGACACGTTATCGTGATTTTAAAACATTGATTCGGGGGCACATGTGTTCGACAGGGCATCGGGAACATATGGGCGAAACAGGTCTGCATATTATCTGGCCGAAGGCAACGAGAATCTCATTGTATTGAATCCAGTACTTTTCAGGAAGTGATTTTCTAAGCGCGAATTCCGTTTTATCAGGGGTTTTTGTGGTCACCAGGCCTACACGGTTACTAATCCTGTGAACATGTGTATCCACACAAATTGCATTTTTTTTAAATCCTTCGATGAGCACAAGGTTAGCTGTTTTACGCCCAACTCCTGGAAGTTTTAAAAGTTCATCCAGATCATCAGGCGTTATCCCTTTATATGTGTCTATGATAATTTTACTGATCTGTTTTATCCGTTTTGCTTTGGTGGGATAAAATCCAGCAGGATATATAAGCGTCTCTATTTCTTTTTCGCTAAGCGTCACCATCCGGTCAGGGGTGTTTGCAACGGCTAAAAGTTTTTTCGCTGCTTTAGCCGTGACATCATCCTTAGTGCGAAGTGAAAGAATGGTCGTAATCAACACCTCAAAAGGGGAAGCCCCTTTGTTTGCCATAGCGGTAACAACAGGGGCTTTCCATTCTTTGTATTTATTTTTCAAGGTATTGATAAAAATATTGACATTAAACTGCTTATTTTTTTTCAATTAACGCCCCCTGGTCGAGAACTTCCATTAGCTTACCACAGCAAGGAGGAATCCGATCTCCTTTTTTTAATTAAACGTATTTGTTACAAGTTTGGCAGTAACATCTGCAATCATCGCCCGCGTAGACTTCAGCGTTCATTATTTGATATTTTTTAAATAAACTTTTGTAATTGATAAAAGACTATTTCTAAACGTTTAAATCTTTAAGGGTCTTTAGTACTTCACTCGAATCCTGGAATCCTTGGCCCCTTGAATCTTTTTCGGATCATCAACTATTTTGGAGATGATCATTATTGAATAACAAAAGCATTCTTAATGTAGCTGCTATGGTATGTGCTAAATCAGCTCTCCTTTGCGGAGCCGGGCCCCGCAAGCGGTTTAAACATCTTTTTACCGGCTCCGCAAACAGGGCATTTCCAATCGTCCGGAAGATTTTCAAAAGATGTGCCCTTTTCAATTTTACCTTTTCTGTCGCCTTTATCAGGATTATAAAAATAACCGCAATTTACTGTTTGACATTGGTACATTTCTTCAGGATTGGCCATTGTTCCTCCTTTGTCCTTTGCCGGGTTTTACTATTAGCACATTCAATTATTTCCCAATGGTTTCAATGGTGCTCTAATCGATTTTTCCATGCCTTCATTTTTTTATATCATTTAAATTCCAGTCGTATTTAAGAAAGGTTATGTTCACACTCATTTCCCGTATACGTTTAAGTGCTTCCGGCTGGCTGGAAAACAGATACGCATATGCCGCGAAAAAAGCCTCTAAAGAACCAGACTTGCTGTCGTTTTGTGAAAAATCTTTTTTATACCAGTCAAAAACCTTAGACACTTCAAGCGTGTTGGTTTTAGAGTTAAATCTGTTCCGGGATGCATCCGATAAAAAGCCAACCAAACTGTCTTCAAGCTGTTTGTCCAATTGATCATAAACGAACGCTTCATTTCTCAGAGCGGGACAGCCGATGGAAGCACAATTCACAGCAAAATGTATACGGGCGTCATCATACACACCCTTTTTGCGGATCATATTATGCTCGATCTCATCCAGATGCCGTTTTTGGCCCAATAGTGTAAAAAACTTTTTACGCCATGGTTTCACAATGAACGATCCTGTATCCCAGATGGAATCTATGTCCGGATACCGGGTAAGGATAAGTTCGATTGTGAACGCATTATATGCGTTGATCAAAAAAGCTAACTGCCGGCTCTTTGACCATGATTCAAATTCTTTTAGCGTCACAGCTGATAGGGATTCAGTGTAATTTTCAAGCGTTTTGTTGTCTTTTTGAAAATCCGCGTAGTGGACCCATGACGTGCTTCCTTTTCTGGTGACAACCACATGCTTTTTTAAAAGACGATCCCAGTCTGAATGGCTATGGTCAAATGCCAGGGCGTGCTGATTGAAAAAGCATGTTATGACGAAAAAAGGTACATAGATTTTTTTTATCAGGGTTTTCATGACCAAATCCCGTGATGCAAATTTTTTTTTTCGAAGACAAATATATGCTCTGTAATCATTTATATCATTACCGCCTCATCCAGGCGTGGAACTTTTCAACAAAGTTCAGCAGCTTTTCAGGGGCGTGCTGTTTTCTCCACACACCCGCGGCCAGTTTGTTCGCTTCTGCCAGTGACGGATATATATGAATAGTCCCCAGTATTTTGTTCAAGCCCAGGTTATTTTTCATAGCGAAAATATACTCGGCAATAAGGTCGCTTGCATGAGAACCAACGATGGTAACGCCTAAAATTTTATCTTTGTTTTTTTGAGTAATGATTTTTACAAAGCCATGGTCTTGTGAGTCAGCAATGGCTCGGTCAAGATCACTGAGCGGGTACAGGGTCACTTCACAGTCAATGTTTGAAGCCTCGGCTTCCTGTTCATTGATACCGACTCTGGCTACTTCAGGATCTGTAAACGTCGCCCATGGGATGACCCG
>JAFDFT010000187.1 GCA_019309685.1 Deltaproteobacteria bacterium | reverse complement strand
GCCTTCCACTCCTTATCTTTCGACCAGTTCGCTTTCAGTTCTTTTTTTTTTTTTTTGAACCCAACCGCCAGCCCGGCCGCGTATGCTGCACCAAGGACTGTGGTTTCAATGACTGTCGGACGTATAACAGGGATCCCAAGAATATCTGCCTGAAACTGCATTAAAAGTTCATTCTTTACCATCCCGCCATCAACCTTCAATGATTTAAGATGAACCCCCGAATCTTTTTCCATGGCTTCAAAAATCTCTCTTGCCTGAAATGCAGACGCCTCCAGCACGGCTCTTGCAATATGACCTTTGTTTATATAATGGGTCATTCCGATAATAAGCCCTCTCGCATCGCTTCTCCAATGCGGAGCAAAAAGGCCCGAAAACGCGGGCACAAAATAAATGCCTCCATTATCCGACACGGTTTTTGCCAGTTCTTCTATATCTGGAGAGTTCTTGATCAACCCAATATTATCTCTGAGCCATTGAACCAGAGACCCGGCAATGGCGATAGAACCTTCCAAAGCGTAAACAGCAGGCCGGTTTCCGATCCTGTACGCCACGGTCGTCAGAAGTCCATGCGTTGAATGAACCAGGTTCTCCCCCAGGTTCATCAAGAGAAAACAGCCTGTCCCATACGTGTTTTTGGCTTCTCCTTGTTCAAAACATGCCTGCCCGAATAAGGCTGCCTGCTGATCGCCCAGATCACCGGAAACAGGAACTTCTCCATCCATGATATCATCAATTGCCGTATGCCCGTAGATCTCACTTGAAGATCTGATTTGAGGAAGCATTTTCACCGGAACTTCCATCCGCCTAAGCATTTCCTGATCCCATTCAAGGGTTTGAATATTCATTAGCATCGTTCTGCTGGCATTGGTAACATCTGTAATGTGCACGCCCCCTTTCGGTCCTCCGGTGAGCCACCAGATAATCCATGTGTCCATATTGCCAAACAACGCCTCACCATTTTCTGCCGCCGCTTTTACGCCATCCACATTATCAAGAATCCATTTTATCTTAGGCCCGGAAAAATATGTAGCAAGGGGAAGTCCAACTCTTTCCCTGAAGCAATCCATATCTCCTTTTATAGCAAGGCGCTTGCATATCTCATCTGTCCGGGTGTCCTGCCAGACAATGGCGTTGTAATAAGGTTTGCCGGTTTTTTTGTTCCACACAACAGTGGTTTCCCGCTGGTTTGTTACACCAATCGCGGCAAGTTCTTCAGCGCTTATTTTCGCCTTTTCCATAGCGCCTTTAACTACTTTAAATGTATTGCTTTTAATCTCTTCAGCATCATGCTCTACCCAGTCTGGTTTCGGATAAATCTGTTTGTGCTCAATCTGATGCATTGAGATCATCTCGCCTTTTCGATTAAAAATGACAAATCGTGTGCTGGTCGTCCCCTGATCAACCGCGCCAACGTATTTTTTTATGCCATCGTTCATAGGTTGCCCCCTTTAAACTTAATCGGACAAAGAACATTTCCATTGATTATTCATTTCATTCAGGTATTAATTACACGCTTTTAATCTTATAAAAATTATTTTTTTTTTTTGCAATACTTAAGCTCTGAAATTCATTTAAAAAATCAGCCAAATTAAATTTTTAGACTTAATAAAATCAAAAGAAGGGCAAGTTAAAATGAAAGATATGATCTGTTTTGCACACCGCGGAGCGAGCGGGCACGAGCCCGAAAACACCCTTTTAGCCATTCAAAAGGCCATTGAATTGGAGTCAGAGTGGATCGAAATGGACGTATTCCCGGTTGAACACGAATTGGTCGTAATTCATGATGACGATCTGGAGCGCACCACAAACGGAAAAGGAAGTGTGCTTCAAAGTTCCCTGGCATACCTAAGATCTCTTGATGCAGGAAAAGGAGAAAGGATTCCTTACCTCAATGAAGTATTTGATGTTATTGGTTCCAGTGCGAAGCTTAACATCGAATTAAAGTGGATTGATACAGTTGAACGGGTCGTTTCAACTATAGAGGAGTATATCAAAAATCATGACTGGACATACGACAGACTTCTTATCTCTTCGCTATTTCACGATGAAGTGAAGAAAACGAAATCACTCCTGCCGGAAATCATGACCGCACCTGTCTTTCTCGGCCCACCACCCGATAATTTTATAGAAATTGCCAAAGACCTACAATCCTATTCGATGTCAATGGACGTTGACTATATCACCGGTGAAATCGTTAACAAGGCCCATCAAATAGGGATTAAAGTCGTTGTATTTACAGTAAATACGATAGAGGATATAGAAAAAATGAAGAATATCGGGGTTGACGGTGTGTTTACAAATTATCCGGAACTTCTGTCTAAAGCAGAGTGAATATCTGATGGCTTTATACAATTCTGCCCAACATCTTGTTTTGATGAATAAGAACCATCTAGTGTCCGTCCAGAAATTAGATATTTTGTTCGAGTTCAGCGATCCGCCTCAGGCGGATTAACCACAGGAATACATAAAGTATTTCGAGGATTAAAATTTGAGCCCGCCAAAGGCGGATGTTCCACCTGACGTGGAAATCGGGCAAAATGGCAATTTATGGATGGGCACTATCTAATCCGTTTGGGACGGCGCCTCGCCAAAGGCAGGGGTAAAGCTTCTAAAAATGAGCGATATATAGTGCCCAATGCGTCATCCGCGCCATTTTCAGAACCGGTTGATACAAAGTTAGCGACCTGCTTTATGAAGCTGTCAAAATCAAGGATCCCCTCATAGTGGTCCTCATATATATGCTGATACCCGTGACTTATGCTGTATTCATCAAAAACCTTTTCATAAATTTCATCTTTCAGCTCCCGACTGAATGGACCCGGAAAAAAATATCGCGCATATGGCCGAGCTTCGGGTAATGGCAGGCTGTTTCTGAAAGATAAATGTATCTCATCAAAAGCACTTTCCGCCCCGTTTTCACAACCGATAACCACAATTTCAGCCAGACGCTCTACAAACTGTTCATAATCGCGGAAACGGTCATTAAAGCGTTCTTCATATATGTCATGAAAAGCACCGGCCTCAATAAACCGGCTCACCATTTCAGGACCAAGACGATACCTAATGATTTCCTTGTATCCGCTGGGCCAGAATATCTCAGCATCGGCATCCTGATCATCGGTATCAGGCATATCATGCATTTAAAAAACCCCCCTTAAACTTTTAACCAGTATATTGTTTTTTAATTAACATTTCGGTTTAACGGTCATTGCGAACGCAGCGAAGCAATCTCTAACCGACTGAAAAGAAATTGGATTGCTTCGTCGCTTCACTCCTCGCAATGACAATAAAAAATATAACGATAATTACAGAATAAAACACTAGTTTCCATTCACAAATAAGATATTTTTTTAAAAAACAAGGCCGCACAAGGGTTTGCGCCGAGACGTACTTACGGTACGTCGCAGGTGGAAACCCGCGGAGAACGCAGTTTTTCGGAAAAACAGATATGGAAACTCATTAGTGTTTGTCCAGAAATTAGCTGTTTTATTCGAGTTCAGCGATCCGCCTCAATCGGATTAACCGGAGGAATACATAGAGTATTTCGAGGATTAAAATTTGAGCCCGCCAAAGGCGGATGTTCCACCTGACGCAGAAATCGGGCAAAATAGCAATTTATGGACGGGCACTTAAGGGCCTCCCCGGACATTGATGACCTGCCCTGAAACATAGCTCGATTCATCTGAAGCAAGAAAAAGTGCCACATTGCCCACATCCTCCGGTTTTCCAAGCCTTCTCAAGGCAATTTGAGCGGGCAGCGCCTTCTTTAGATCTTCTAAATACATATTCTCCTGTCGGACATTCTCCCGAATCATTTGTGTCTCTATAAAATCAGGCGCAATACAATTGACATTGATATTGTATTTTCCAAGCTCTAAAGCAAGGGAAACGGTCATGCCTGCTAATCCGGCATTCGCTGCGGAATAATTTGTCTGACCAGCACCACCCAGTCCTGATGGAACCGGAGATGCAACAATTATTATCTTTCCATACCCATGTTTCACCATGTGCTTTTGGGCTAACCGGACTGTGTTAAAACACCCTTTCAACTGCGTATCTATGACACGGTCCCATTCGATGTCAGTCATATTTTGAATGGGCGCATCTTTTCGTATGCCCGCGTTGCTGACCAAAATATCAACCCGGTTAAATTCAGCAATAGCCTGGCTGACCATTTGCTCGACTTCATCCATTATCGCGACATCGGCCTTAACCGGAATCGATTTCCTTCCCATGTCTTCAATTTTTTCGCACAGGTCTTCAGCCGCCATCAAGCTGGTATCGCTAACAACAACTTTCGCTCCGTGTTCGGCAAGCTTCAGTGCTATCCCCTTGCCAATACCATTGGCGGAACCTGTAACAATGGCTACCTTATCCAAAAGCCTCATAATTCTCTCCCAATCAGTGTCCGTCCAGAAATTAAATATTTTGTTCGAGTTCAGCGATCCGCCTCAGGCGGATTAACCGGAGGAATACATTTAGTATTTCAAGGATTAAAATTTGAGCCCGCCAAAGGCGGATGTTCCACCTGACGCAGCTTGTCTCGCCGTAGCTCATTGCGAAGGCGGAAAATCGGGCAAAATAGCAATTTATGGATGGGCACTAACTAAATCTTCGCTCCATCGATCATCTACACCAAAAAACTGCCCGCTTTTCAACTGTGCAATGAAATCTTCTTCATCTTTGATTTCTTTCTCAAAAACTGTATAGCTCGTTCCAAGTTCAAGGGTCGCGTGGGCATCGCTCCCTCCGACAGACTTTAAACCGAGTCGCTTTGCGACCAGTGCGGTAAAATTAATTTCATTGATCCCGGAACGCCCGTTGTATACTTCCATGATGTCTATGAGCTTGAAATCTGGATCTTTGCACACCTTTTCCAATTCTTTTGAACTGGAAGATCCGTTAGATATTGAAAGAAAGTGTGCACCGATGATATCGGGCTCATAGCGAAAAGGATGGGCCAGGATCATAACTCCGCCCTCTTTATTCACAATTTTTCGAAGCTCGCGGATAGTGCCAACTTCCCGAACTGAATCGTGCAGGCCAAAAACAAGCACATGCCCGAAATCAGTACTGACCTCTACACCGCCAATCACCAGAAAATCGTGTTTTATTTTGAGCCTCTCAATATTGTCCCTGCTCCATAGTTGATCGTGCTCGGTAATACATACGCCATCAAGGCCAACAAATTTAGCTTTCTGGACAAGCTGGTCCGGATCCATATACGCGCATCCGGAACCGTGGCTGGTATGAACGTGAAGATCAATTTTCATCATGATAAGGGCTCACAAAGTCAGAACCACGGCCAGGCCGTGGTTCAGGAAAGATAATTAGCGTATACTTCTAAAAAATTATGTATTTTAAATAACGATCACGCCCTTTTTGCAGTAAACTGGCAGTGGCCGTCTTTGGGTATGGAAGCATCCATACTTATCTGGGCATCAATTTCAAGATCCTTATGAAGAACATCGCATGCGGTCAGGCAGGCGTGCCGGCAAGGCAGTGTGTCAGCCACCTTTTCCCCGCACTTTTCCTTAAGAT
>JAFDFT010000186.1 GCA_019309685.1 Deltaproteobacteria bacterium | reverse complement strand
CAGTTCAAGGGTTATGGAGATGAGCAGTTCATTAAATTTTCGTGTATACGTTCTTTCCGGTGTTAAAAAATAGTTCTTTGCAAGTTGCTGGGTAATGGTCGACCCTCCCTGTCGAATCGCACCATGCCGCAGATTAGTGTAAATCGCCCGGGCAATTCCCGCAGGATCTACTCCTTTATGTTGATAAAACCGATTGTCTTCCGCGGCCATCACAGCGTGGATAAGGTGCTGCGGGACCTGGCTGATGGAAACAAGTTGCCTCTGTTCCCGTTCAGCACCAAAAAACATCATAATCTCTTCGGGTTCCAGCTCTAAAATGAGTATGCTTTCATCGTTATCCTTCCTGACAATGGAAGTAATCACCTTTTCATCCAGGGTGATCTGAACAGGGAATCCATCTCTTTCACGGGAAAGATAGTTTAGATCATACAAAAAAATATCCATCCCGGAACCGGATATGGAAACCTCGCCTTTTTTTTCCGGGTTATGCCGAACCGTTTTATATCCAAGGTTTTCGAGTTTTTTCTTAAACAGCGCTGTGTTTAGTTTTTGGCCGGGATATAAAATCGTAACATCCGAAAATACTTTTGAAGGAATCTGCCAACGTCTGGAAGAAAATCGGTTATCTATCTTTATAGAAAGGTATCCCATATACAGGGCTGAACAGATAATGACCAGAACAGTCGTTAAGATACAAAGCTTGAATAATTTTCTCAGTATCGATTTTTTACTCTTTCTTTCTTTCATTATTTGAATACGCTTTAAATATTTTTCAAATCCGTTTTCCGGTTCCTAAATAAACAAATTGGCTTGATTCTATTGCCAACTCTATTCTTACAACAGTCTTTTGATAAAATCAATTATCCGGAACGCTGAATTACATCGCTTTTTTTCTCGTGTAAATGCTGAAAAAAAGAATGTCTTTAAATACGATAAGTTGAATAACATTTATCTTGACTCGATCACTGTTTTCCATTATTCTTATAATTTACTAAACTGTTATTATTATTTCAAAATAGCAAAAAGGATAATGATAATGAACGACCTTGCCAAACAGGAAAAATTAGTTGAACAGTATATCCATGAGAATAAAATTGAAACCGCGGTCGCTGCCTTATATGACCTGATTGTGAAATATGCTCAGCTAAAAAACTTTACAAAGTCAGAGTCATTAAGAGATAAGCTGATGCAGCTTGATTCAATGGCATTGAATGAAATCGTTAAATCCGGTGAAATCATTGAAGAAGAAAAGGCAAAATCGCTGGACCAAACACATATGCAATTATGGGCAAGTTTGTATAATAAACTTAACGATGAAGAATCAAATCTGCTCTATTATTCCATGACTGAAACGTCCTTTGAAAAAGATAAAGTAATATTTAAACAGGATCAAATTAACAACACACTTTATTTTATTGATCAGGGCCAATTGAAAATAGTCTATAATAAGGACGGTGCTGAACACCCCATAAGAACATTGGGCCCTGGTGATCTTGCGGGCATAGAGACCTTTTTCTCTATCTCTTTATGCAGTACCACATTGATAACAGTATCGAGTGTCAAAGCCAGACTTTTAAATGCGGATGTGCTGGAAAAATGGAACCAGGAAGTTCCATCACTGGAGCCAAAACTGCTGGACCATTGTATGGCGCTTGGAAAAATTAGTGATCTGCTGGCGAATAAAGGCTTTAGCCGCAGAGGGCATAAACGCGTTAAGATAACGGTAAAAGCGAACTTTCAGTTATTGGACAGCTCAGCCAACCCCATTGGAAAAGCATTCAGTGGTGAATTGACGGATATTTCCGTTGGCGGTCTCGCTTTTGACGTCAAGTCTTCACAAAAAAAGACAATCCAGATTCTTCTTGGCAGAAGAGTAAATCTAAGATTTAGCCTTCCGGAGGCTATATCCCAACCCAGCGTGATTCAGAAAGGAAGAATTATCGGAGCCAATTATCTTTTATTTAATGACTATTCTGTTAGTGTGAAATTTGATTCACTCCTACATCAGGACCTTATTAACGAAATCGAGCAGTATTCGTTTAAATAGACACCAAATTATTTTCAATTGCCACTTAATCATCTAGCCTTTTCGAAACCTTTATCAAATCCCACAATGGAAAAACATAGGAATGAATAGGCGGATCAAGCGTATTTAATTCATACCTCAATTGAGGGTAAATAAAATGAAAATAAAGCATGATATTTATACCTCAACTCCATAAAATGATACGGAAGATATTGTGATTGATTTAAAGAATAATTTTATCCCTGATCATACCGACAAAATACATTTAATCGGCGCCTGCGGAACCGGCATGGCGGCACTGGCCTGCATGCTCAAAGACCTGGGATATACTGTGACAGGATCGGATCAGAAAATCTATCCACCCATGAGCGACCTTCTCGCCCGGAAAAATATACCGGTCTTTGATGGATTTGACAAAAAGAATATTTCATATACGCCTGATCTTGTCATCATCGGCAATGCCGTAACAAAAGATAACCCTGAGGTCATCCAAACCAGGAAAATGGGCCTTCATTTCTGTTCCATGCCTCAGGCAATCAATACATTTGTTGGGAAAAACAAAAAGCCAATCCTCATCACCGGGACCCATGGAAAAACCACAACGTCTTCCATTACCGCCTGGCTTCTTTTTGAAGCGGGCCTTGACCCGACATTTTTCATAGGCGGTATTTTAATAAATTTTGATGCAAATTATTATTTAGGCAAGGGTGAATATATCATCATAGAAGGAGATGAGTACGATACAGCGTTCTTTGACAAAGGCCCCAAATTCATGCATTACGACCCCGCGCTGGCTGTGGTCACAAGTATTGAATTTGATCACGCGGATATCTATGAAGATCTTGCCCATGTGAAAAAAGCCTTTGGCACGTTTATTTCCGGCATTTCAGAACAAAGCACCCTATTTGCCTTTGACGCGGATCATAACATTGAGGAACTGATAAAGAATGTTCGTTGCAATGTGTCAGCATACGGAAAAAATGAGGGGTCCACATGGCGTTTCGAAAACATATCTATCTCACCGCCATTTACTTTTTTTGATGTACATAAAAATGGGAATACCTTTACCACCTTAAAGACACCGCTAGCAGGAGAACATAATCTGCTCAATACGCTGGCAGCCATTGCCATAGCCGATGCATTAAACATCAAAAAAGAAACCATCTCAAACGCCCTTGAAAAATATCAGGGCGTTAAGCGGCGACAGGAGATCCGCGGCATAAAAAGAAATATTACTATAATAGATGATTTTGCTCATCACCCAACCGCAGTCAAAGAGACTGTTCGGGCCATGAAGCCATTCTGCACGCAAGGCCGTCTTATCACCATATTTGAGCCCCGTACCAGTTCAAGTATGCGAAATATTTTCCAGGATATCTATCCGCACTCATTTGATCAGGCGGACCTTATCTGTATCCGTAAGCCGCCCCTTCTTGATAAAATTCCAGCGGATATACGCTTTTCTTCCGAAAAACTGGTCGATGATCTGAAAGCCATGGGTAAGGACGCTCATTATTTTCCGGATACGGACTCTATCATTGATTTTGTTTTCGAAACAGCAAGACCCGGTGATGTTGTTTTGATTATGTCCAACGGCGGCTTTGACAATATCCACCAGCGGCTTCTTGATAAATTATAACCTGAATCTTGCATGTATTGATAAATATTATGCACACTCATCACTATTATGCACGTTAAAAAAATGGATAATCTCCAAAAGAGTTGATGATCCGAAAAGGATTCCCCGCTCAAAGTCCGGGATCTTCGACAAGGGTCAAAGGATTCCAGGATTCGAGTGAAGAGCTTAAAATATAAAGAAAATTTAAAATTTAGTAAAAATCTTAACGTTCCTGTGTATTTCTTATAACACTACGGAAAGATAAGGCAGAAGGATAGGTCAATCGTAAATGGTATCGCTATACAGGCTATGGCTTTATGTGTGAGCGATAGACATCGTTATTACCACCTTAGCATCTTGGATATATTGACTTAAAAGCCTATAAGGGATATCAAAATGAAATTGGAGAGATTGAAAGAATGTTTAAGCCATCGATAAAATCATTTAAAAACAAATGCTTGTCGAAGATCCCGGACTTTGAGCGGGGAACCCTTGGTCCCTTGTCAAAGACCCCGAGGTTTCTCAAGGGGATTCCTAGAATCTTCTTCTCCAACTAAATTGGAGAAAAACTAAAGAAATAAACGATCAATGAAAGCCGATATTATAAAAAAACTTAAATCTGAGAACAAAGCTTTGAATGATGAAAAGCTCAGTGAGGATCTGGGCATTTTCGATACAACCATACAACAGCATATTCGTGAACTCCAGGATCTAGGGTATCATATTTCAGAAACAGACAAAGGATATCACTTAACGAACGAACCGGATGTTCTTTTTCCATGGGAATTTGAAAAAAGAGAATCACACATTCACTATTTTTCTGAGGTCAATTCAACCATGGATGTCGCCAGGAATATGGCAAAAGATGATTGTCCTCATTTCACAGTTATTATCGCTGAAAGTCAGACGAAAGGCCGCGGACGCTTAAAAAGAAAATGGATTTCGGAAGAAGGAGGGCTTTATTTTACTATCGTACTTAGACCTGACATGCCTATTACACTGGTGCATATGGTAAATTTTTGTGCGTCTCTATCCCTTGCTAAGATTCTTCAAAACCATTTTTCATTAAACGCCAAAGTAAAATGGCCCAATGATGTTCTTGTAGATGATAAAAAAATTTCCGGACTTCTTTCAGAAATGGAAGCTGATGACAATGGGATTTATTTTGTTAATATTGGTATTGGAATAAATGTAAATAATGATCCTGCTTTAGAAGAACCAAATGCAACATCTTTAAAAAAATTACTGGGAAAAGATGTTTTGCGCAAAACAATCCTCTCCTTATTTTTAGACGAGTTTGAAAACTCACTAAATCTTTCAAACGTTAATAAAATTATGATTCAATGGAAAAAATACACTATGACATTGGGCAAAGAGGTGCGTATTGTTACAAGCAGAGAAACCACGGAAGGAACAGCCATTGATGTGGATGAAAGCGGCGCTCTCATTCTCAAGCTTGAAGACGGTTCGCTAAAAAAAATTATTTATGGCGATTGTTTTGTAAGATAGCCTCTGAACTTGGAGGTCTTAAAACACATATCAAACCAAATGGTATTTACCATAATTGATCTTTTTATATCCTATTAATTCAGTTGATTAGGATCTTTTTTTAAGTAATAAACGCATTCCATTGACACAATATTTGGACTATAATAAACTTAAAACGATTCCTGCTTATAGCTCAGTGAATTCATTTTAAATAATACAATCAGAAAATACAAAGGCCTTAAGGAGTTTTTAATAATTGAAGATAGTCATCGTCGGTGCCGGTGAGGTTGGATTTCATATTGCCAATCGCCTTGCACTTGAAAATAAAAATGTGGTTGTCATCGCCTTGCACTTGAAAATAAAAATGTGGTTGTCATTGACAAAAATCCTGAAGCGCTGCAGCGCGTATCCGATAATATTGATGCACAGGTGATCAATGATTCAGGCAGCAGTCCCGTTGCGTTGACCGAGGCAGGCATAAAACAAGCCGAAATACTGCTTGCAGTAACGGACAGTGATGAGACCAATCTGGTGGCGTGTCTGGTGGCCAATATCATCTCCCCGACCACAAAAAAACTCGCCCGTATCAGAAGTGCTGATTTTGATACCTTCCACGATACATTCAGCGAATATGCCCCGCATATTGATACTATCATTAACCCAGAAATCGAAGTTGTTAAAACCATTGATAAATTCATGAGTGTGTCCGGGGCCATTGACTTTGGAGAATTTGCTGATGGTCTGGTGAAACTGGTGGGTATTCGACTGGATAAAAAAACGGATTTGACCGGTACCCGGCTTTCAGACTTGCCAGTGAAAATTGGAGGGCAAAAACTTCTCGTAGCCTCCATTATCCGCGATGAAAAAATGATTATCCCCAGGGGTACTGACAAATTGATGGTCAATGATATTGTCTATTTCGCCAGCGACCAACATAAATTACCCAAAATCCTGGCTGCATTTGATAAGCAGGCAGATCCGGTCAAACGCGCCCTAATTATCGGCGGCGGCCGCATTGGGCTTCGCCTGGCAAGAATGTTGGATGAAAAATCTATATACACGAAACTGATCGAAAAGGATCCAAATAGATGCGCCAAACTCGCAGAACGGCTAAATAAGGTCGTTGTTCTTCATGGGGATGGTTCGGATCAGGACCTTTTAAACGAAGAGAATATACGGGATATGGATGTTGTTATCACACTAACCAATGATGAAGAAACTAACATTCTCGCATCCCTTCTTGCCAAACGATTCGGAGCAAAAAAAACAATCACACGCATCAGCAAATTCAGCTATTTGCCGCTTATGTCAACCATCGGCCTTGATCAAATTGTCAGCCCCAGGCTTTCATCCATTAATACTATTTTGCATCATGTTAGAAAAGGCAAAGTCCTTTCTGCCATATCCATTAAGGGCGATCAGGCGGAAGTGTTGGAAGCAGTTGCCCTTGAAACATCCGATATTGTCGGCAAACCTCTAAAAAAAATATCTTTTCCAAAAGGCGCATTGGTTACCAGTATTATTCGTAATGGTGAAGTGATTATACCCGCAGGTGAAAGCGTGATCGAACCGAATGATAAGATTATTATTTTCGCGAAAAGGCAGGATATTTCAAAAATCGAAAAAATCCTCGCAGTAAAATTGGAGTTCTTTTAGGTGCGCTGGCGTTTCATTATCAATATCACCGGAATTTTGGTCCTGTTTCTGGGTCTTACAATGATCATGCCGCTGATTTTCGGACTTTACTACAAAGATCATAGCGTTATCTCTCTGGCAAAATCAATTGCCATAACCGTCATCACAGGATTTTTACTTTACCTCTTTTCAAGGGCTCAAAAAACAGAATACATCAGCCAGCGTGAAGGCATGGCGATTGTAGCTATCGGGTGGACAGCCATAGGCCTTTTTGGTTCACTACCTTTCTACCTAGGAGGAGAGTGTGCCATCTTTGTGGACGCCTTGTTTGAATCCGTTTCCGGATTTACTACCACCGGTTCTTCCATTTTAACAAACATTGAAGGAATATCCAAAGGACTTCTTTTATGGCGAAGCCTGATTCAGTGGCTGGGCGGCATGGGTATTATTGTTCTCTCCATTGCCATTCTCCCCTTTCTAGGCGTAGGCGGCATGCAGCTTTATAAAGCCGAAGTTCCAAGCCCTGTACCGGACAAGCTTAAACCCCGAATCAAAGATACCGCTGTGATTCTGTGGAAAGTATACGCCCTTATCTCTTTTGCGCAAGTTATCCTGTTGATACTTGGCGGCATGACCCTGTTTGACGCCCTTTGCCATACATTCACGACAATGCCCACCGGTGGCTTTTCCACTAAAAATGCTTCTATCGCACACTATAACAGCGTTTATTTTGATGGTGTGTTTATTTTCTTCATGCTTCTTGCGGGTATCAATTTTTCACTGCATTATCAGCTTTTAAGCGGAAAGCCTCTTGCATTCTGGAAAGATTCTGAGTGCAGATTTTTCCTTTTTACGGTTCTGGCTCTTACAGCCATTGTCAGCTTTAATATTTATGGATCCGTGTATGCTGAAATCGGCCAGTCCATCCGATACGGCTTTTTCCAGGTGGTTTCAATTATTACCACCACAGGATATGCCACTGCAGATTACGAAAAATGGCCGGCTATGTCACAGTTAATTTTGCTTCTTTGTATGTTTGTGGGTGCATCAGCAGGTTCAACAGGCGGCGGCATCAAAATTCTTCGGATCATGCTCTGTTTTAAGTACTGTTATAAGGAACTGTTTGCCCTGATCCATCCTCATTCAGTAACACATATAAAAATCAGAGGAAAAACCGTTCCTGAAAATGTTATGAGAAGCATCGTTGGCTTTCTTGTACTTTATATCGGTCTTTTTGTTGTATGCACCATTATTCTGGCTGGTATGGGCGTGGATTTTATGACATCAATTGGTGCTGTAGCAGCCACCATCGGAAATATCGGCCCTGGTTTTGGAATGGTAGGCCCTGTGGATAATTATGCCCATATTCCCTATATGGGAAAATGGCTGCTCATATGGTGTATGCTTTTGGGAAGGCTCGAAATATTTACCGTCATTATCCTTATCGTTCCGGAATTTTGGCGCAAATAATTCAAAATTAGATCCAATTTTTGTTGACAACACCAAAATTTATGGGTACATACCTACGCTTTGTAAATTATTACAGAGATTTTTCTGAAATGCTTATTTTTGCTTAAGTTTAAAAAAGGCAATAATTTTAACCGCAGAAATACATTGAATATTTTGAGGATTAAAATTTGAGCCAGACAGAGAAATTAGGCAAAAGGTGGCGTTTCAGAAAGATCTCTTCGGGCCGTTAACTCAGCTGGTAGAGTATCTGCCTTTTAAGCAGAGAGTCGCGCGTTCGAGCCGCGCACGGCCCACCAAAATTTAAATTACGCTTGCGTCCCCATCGTCTAGTCTGGTCCAGGACATCCCGCTTTATTGGCGGGACAACATGGGTTCTGGACACTGATGGGGACAATATAAGATACAACTTACGCTTGCGTCCCCATCGTCTAGTCTGGTCCAGGACACCGGCCTTTCACGCCGGCAACAGGGGTTCGAATCCCCTTGGGGACGCCACAATAATATCAGGGAGTTATCCGCTTTTAAGATTAACTCCTTTTTTGTTTCGTGTATGGTCTTCGTGTATTTTTATTTCAGAAAGTAGATTCATAGTAGCTTTCATGTCCGAATCTATATTGTAAACATACTTCTCTGTTGTCCTCAAAGAACCGTGTCCAAGGATGAATTGAATCTTCTTTAAACTGACCTTGTGAGTATCCGCCAAGACAGACGCAACGAATCTTCTTAACAAATGAAACCCAAATTGCTTTACCCCTGCCCTCTTGCATAGACCTTTCATAAAAAGCCTGCGTGCCGTATATGGTTTTCCA
>JAFDFT010000185.1 GCA_019309685.1 Deltaproteobacteria bacterium | reverse complement strand
TTCCCTTCCAGTATTCAACGATTTCCTCCATTTCAGCCCGGCCTTTGTCATCGAGAATGTTTTTTGCGTCATCCGAATTCATGGCACGCCAGGGAGACTTCCAGTTTACCTCGATCGGATAATAGAGATCATCCGGCGTTGATCCTGAATGGCCTACTACACGGGAATTCGGAACAATGAAAACACTCATGTTTTTTAAAATATGCGCCAGCGCCTTTGCCCGGCGGAGCACCATCGGTTCTCCTTCCGTGGCCTTGTATGACTCGGTAAGCAAGCGATTCCTCTCCACATTCAGCTTTATACCATCACGGTACATCCCCCGTTTGCTGTCATCCTTTTCGTAACCCTGCCTGACATTTCTCGCTAACTTGACGGAAATGCTGTCACGCAGCATCCTCAGTTCGTCACTTAATGCAACCGCTGTACCCATTATCGGCCTCCTTGAATTTTTATTTTAATTAGTCTTCAGAAACAGTGCAGGTAAAAATTTTCGATCATAACTTGAATCGCATGCCGGAATTCCCCTACCTCCCGGTTTCAACCTTTATCCCAAACGATTCTATGGTTTTTCTGGCTCTTTCAACAGCTTCATCATCCGGAGGGCTAATACCTTCCATCTCATATACCCTGCCGAGTTTCGGATATTTAGACGACCCAAGTTCATGATATGCCAGCAGCGATACTTTTTCCGCTCCTATTTTTAAAGCAAACTCGGCGGCTTTTCTAATGTTCTCTTCCGAATCATTATAACCTGGAATAAGAGGAATCCGGATCCACGTCTTCTTTTTTGAAGCGATCTTTTCGGCATTCGCGAGGATAAGTTCATTCCCTACACCTGTTCCCTCTCTGTGCATCTTTGTGTCCATGTGTTTGTTATCCTGAAGCACAAGGTCAACATGCTCAAGAACTCTCTCTATATCATCCCATGGCGCATTACCTGTTGTATCAAGGGCAGTATGAATCCCTTTATCTTTACAGCGCTTAAACAATTCACCGACAAATTCCGACTGAACAAGTGCTTCGCCGCCTGATACTGTCATTCCACCGTTTGAATTTTCGTAAAATGTCCGATCATCCTCCACTTTTTTTACCACTTCATCCACGGTCATAAATTCCCCGGTACATTCAATAGCCTTTGAAGGACATACCCGGGCACATTCAAGGCAGTTGTCACATTTATCCCATTTAATCTCTCTCCCTTTTTCAGTGAACACAATTGCCCCTGCCTTGCAAACATCCATGCATTTCCTGCACCCGATGCATCTCAAATCATATGTCATAATTTCCTGGTGCTGGTGCATTGATTCAGGATTGCTGCACCACTTGCAGGCAAGGGAACATCCCTTCATAAAAACAGTTGTCCTGATTCCCGGGCCGTCATGTAGAGAAAATTTTTGTATGTTGAATACCAGCCCCTTATTGTTTTCAGAACCTCTTGAACTCACGGCAATTATCTCCCTGTGCTTTTATATTTTTCCGATTGTTTTTTCATGCAAAGTGCTGCTCGGTCCTTTCAATAATATGGTCCTGAAGCCCCTTGCTCAGATCCACAAAATAGGCACTGTATCCTGCAACTCTGACAGCCAGGCTTCTGTGCTCTTGGGGATTCTTCTGAGCCTCTATAAGGGTTTCTCTGTCCACGACATTAAACTGGATATGAGAGATACCAAGGTCCGCCCATGACTTGATGTAATTGTAAAAAACCTCCCTATTGTCCTCATCGAGAAACTGGGGCGTAAACTTCTGGTTCAGCAGATGATTATACGTCTCCAGGGTATCTATCTTTGAACAGGATTTCAGGACAGCTGTCGGTCCATTAACATCCATCCCCGGCATTGGCGACAAAGATCCGTCAGCAAACCCGTCTCCATCTTTTCTTCCGTCCGGCGTTGCCGGAGTATCAAGTGAAAGGCCGTAGGTAGCGGAAACCGCGCTCCCGTCCAGATGAAAATCAGAACCGTAGGTATCGGAAAACTGTTCTATTACTTCTTCTGTTTTTTGATGGACATCCTGAGCAATCATATCAACATAATCATCATCATTACCGAACTTAGGCGCCGCCAGCATCATCTGACGCAGCTCCTCATTCCCCTCCCAGTTTTTATCCATAATCTTAACCAATTCACCCATAGTAATTCTATCCTCATCAAACACGACTTTCTTCAGGGCGGCAATTGAGTCAGCGACATTGGTCGGTCCGACAGCTATTGAAAAACTTTCAACCCGCCCCTGGTACCTCCATTTTCTAAGATCCTTGCCCTGCTCAATACATCCATCTGTCAGAGCCGAGGCAAATGGGCGCGGATAATAATCAGCGTATATTGCCCTTGTGACGTTTTCTACCCTGACCTGCTTGTCCATGAAGAATCGAACCTGTTCAATATAAGCATTCATCACGTCATCGATTGATTTAAAAACCGCAGGATCCGGGGTTGATGCGCCGTACTGCTCTCCGGTCTCAGGATTGATGCCCTGGTGAAGTGCCCACCATAAACATCTGGGTAGAGAAAAATATGTGGCATTTCTTCGCAGTATATTTTTCCCTGAAACATCAAGGTAAACACAACCGCTTATGGTGTAATTTCTTGCATCTTCAAGCGGACAGTTCCACTTCATCATCAGAGGAATCAACGCCTTGTCATTCTGAAAGGATGGATATCCTACTCCTGTTTTGTTAACATCTATCGCTTTGAGGATAAGGTTTTTGGGTGTGCGGTCATGGACTCTTAAGGCAATGCTCGGCTGGAGAGTCTGAAGTTCCAAAACAGAATCGAGCAGCAGGTAGCTTGTTTCACCTGTAACATCTTTTCCTTTTGAGTCGATACCGCCGATTACCATCGATTGAAGCACTTGAACACCGCCGTAAACCTGTGTGGTTGTCGGAGAATACATCTGGCCGAGTTCCTCAAGATGGATACGGGTATGCTTGATCATCTCGATAGCATCTTCTTTCGTTATCCTGCCGTCTTTCAGATCTTTTTGATAAAAAGGCTCCATAATCATATCAAAGCGGATGCCGCACCCCAGTGTAATAAATTCAATCTGATGCCCGATAAGGTGAACGAAAATAAAGGATTGAAGTGCTTCCTGGAAAGTTGATGCCGGATTTGCCGGAACCCTCCGGCAGACACGCGCTATTTCTTCAAGCTCTTTCCTTCTTTGTTTATCTTTTTCTTCTTTTGCAAGTTTCTCAGCCATTTCAGCGTATCTTTCAGCCCATTTCACTGATGCCTTAAGAGCAATAATTATTGCCTCCAGAAAGTCTCTCTGCTGAATGTAGTCAGAAGGAAGGCTTTTCTTTATCTCATCGAGCCTCTCTTCCGCCTGTTTTTCGATGGCACGCAGCCCCATTGTAATAACTTTTTCATAATTTGGGACACCCTGGTCAGACCATTGCGACCAGAGCATTGTACCTTCATACTTCCAGTATTTTTCCAGGTCTGGAGATCCTGAAAAAAATCTTTTTCTTATGTCGCTTATGCTTTTTCCGTCCCAGTACTTAATTATCTTGTCTAATTCTTTCCTGCCGTCATCATTGATTAGCCATTTGCCCTCACCATGAAGAAGCCTGTGCACCGATTTCCAATTCTGCTCAATCGGCCAGAAAACCGCGTCTGGTGATGACGTATAATTCCCAATAATTTTTTCCCAATCTCTAATATATATTGTCATGTTTTTAAGGATGTGTTCCAGCGCTTTAGCCTGGCGAATTATGGGAGGTTCTCCTTCAGTTTTTTTATAGGATTCTGTAAGGAGCCTGTTCCTTTCAAGACAAACCCTCACTTCAGGCCGGAACATTTCCTTCCCTTCCTCTGTCTCCTGCCCCCTCCGGATGTTTCTAACCGCCTTAATGCTGATTTTTTCAGTTAAATCTTCGATTCTTTTTTTTGCCGCTACTGTCATGTTGATTCCCCTTGTTAATTTAATGCCACAGTCTGCCGCACTCTCATTTCAGGAGTTCAATATATCCTGAATTTAATTGTTGAGATTTAATAGCATTCAATTATTAGAAATATTACCATAGCATTAAAATAGATGTCAAGTTACATCTTTTCTTCATATTTTAATAAATTGCATAAATTATACTAAAGATTTAATAATACCATCATAATAGTTAGTTAACTATAAGATATCTCGTCTATAATAGGTTTTTATTCCGCAAATAGCATTTTGAGTTCTATTCCAAAATTTATTATTGTATTAATTTGATTTAATAAATAAATCGTCACCAAAACACTATTTATTACTATTATTACAAATTATTACACTATACTGTCCCTGATAAATTAAAAATTGCTGCCAGTTATATAAACAATTTCTTTCAATTTCCCTTATTTTTAATTGCACCAAGCCGGTTAAATATTTTTAACAGGCTGATTATAATATGAAAATTAATCTTCACCAGCAGGATTAATAACTTTGATCATAATATTTCAGCCTCCTCATTAACTGAATAGCTATCAATTATTCCTATTTACTTATTATTTTAATGATTAAAACTACACATTAAATTTAATTAAACTCCATCTATTCCACTAATTGCTTGTAAATTTAATTTCATTCAGTTATTACGTTTACCAATCACTAAATCAAAAAATAATTATTTTTTTGTTAGAGTGCTTTATATTTACTCTTCTCTGTGGTACAATCGCTATAATACCAATAGAATTAAACTAATTGATTTTGATTAACAGATGTTTTTTTGAATCACTATAGATATGGCAAATACTTCTACTAAACAAAAAATATTAGACGCGGCTACAAAAGTAATAGCCCGGAAGGGGTTCGAAAATTCCAGTCTAAACGAAATAGCCGATAAAGCGGGTATTAGGGAACAGACCATCTATTTGCATTTTAAAGGCAAAGAAGACATATTGTTTTCCGCCTTTGAGCAGTATATGGCAAATTATCTCCATTTTCTCGACGAACACCTTCAGGGTATCAGTGGCGCCTATAATAGACTGCGCAAACTTGTCTGGGCACATCTGCGCTATAGCGATATAGACAGAGAATATATCAGCCTGGTCCTTTTTGATTGCAGAAGCAACCGTAACTTCTATCAATCAGGAGCGTACAAATTAATACGCAAATATTCCGGGCTTATCTCATCCATCCTTGATGAAGGTATTAAAGAAAAGACTTTCAGGCCGGACATGAGTATTCCTTTGGTCAGAGATATCATTTTCGGTCTAATGGATTACGAAGCCATCAGGTATTTTGTAACCGGGGAAAAACCGGATGCTGTTTCAGACCAGGAGGAAGTTATGCGTCTCCTCGAACAGATGCTCCTGCTAAAATACCGTTCTGAAATTCATCCAATGGGTAAAAAGCAGCGTATCCTTCAGGCAGCTGTTCAGCTATTTGCGAAAAAGGGATATTCAAAGGCAACAATTGCGCAAATTGCCCGCAAAGCGGATGTCGCAGAGGGAACGGTCTACGAATATTTTAAGAATAAGGAAGATCTCTTACTCTCCTTCTCTGAAGGGCGCTTCAAGAATCACCTGGAGCAGCTCAAACTGACTTTTACGAACAACGACAAAAAAAAAAAACTGCGGCTTTTTA
>JAFDFT010000184.1 GCA_019309685.1 Deltaproteobacteria bacterium | reverse complement strand
CCTTCAAAAATAACGGCACCGGTTTTTTCCTCAAATTGCTTACAGACTTCAGGAGGCATAGGAGCTCCTCCGGAAAAACAACCCATGAGTGAAGTCAGATCGAAAGTATCCATATTCGGATGGTTGGTAAAAGCGACAAATATGGTCGGAACAGCCGGCATAATAGTTGGTTTATATTTCTGAACAGCTTTTAAAACTTCTGTAAACGGCGGATTCCCTGCCCGCGGATCCGGAATACATACCAGCTTGCTTCCACTGGCACAGGCTGAAAGCATGGCAACCGTCATTCCAAAGCTGTGATAAAAGGGAAGAACTCCCAGATATGTATGAAATCCTCCACGCCGAAGTTTTTCAGGCTTTCCACCCGGCTCATGAACCAGCCGTCCCCATTCATCGAGCGCTTCCAGGTTGTATGTAAAATTTGAATGTGTAAGCGCAGCACCCTTTGGAACGCCGGTTGTGCCGCCGGTATATATGATAAGGGCAAGGTCTTTTTCAGGATCAATTTCAACAGAAGGAGCCTCAGGATTGGCGGCAGCCACCACATCATCAAAAAACAAATGGCCGGGTTCATAACTATCCGCCTTAGGAATTTTTCCTAATAAACCGCCTAGTATTGCCGTGATCTTGGGTAGGTACGATTTAACGCTGCATATGGTAACCGTTTCCACAGAAGTCCCTTTAATCGCTTCAACAGTTGTGGGATAAAAAAGGTTATGATCCATACAAAATACAGCTTTTGCCTCACAATCCTTTAGCTGATAATTTAATTCCGCCGGAGTATAAAGGGGATTGCATGTTACACAAACAGCACCGGCTTTTAAAATGCCAAAATAAATTGCTGGATAATGGGGAATGTTCGGTAAAAAGATAGCAACTTTATCTCCTTTTTTGATTCCCCTGGAGATAAGAAAGTTGGCAATCCTGTTAGCAGTATCTTGCACTTGCGTGAAACTTCTCGTAGCCCCGCTAAAAATGGTGTAAACATTATCCGGATAATCTCGGGCAGATTCATCCAGTACGGTTGGAAGGGGTTTTATAAAATCAGTAATTTCATGTGAAACACCTTCCGGCCAGTTCTTTGTTGGCCAAGGTTTTAGTGTCATTTTTCTAACCTCCTTTTGCATTCTTTTGGTTTATGTTTAAGCAAAGCGTGTTTGCCGGTTTTGGATGAAACTAAGTACCAAATATGATAAGCTGAGTCAATCGAGAAAATGAATATCGAAAAAACATATTATTTTATCAATTATCATAAGTTGAATGAATTTGAGTGGTTGTGTTTCCCTTAAATTTGCATGAATATAAAAGATTGAAGATGTGGTTTTCAGACAATCTTAACTTATGCATTGGTAGGTTAATCTAAATACTTGGTGTTTTAATCTTATAAAAAAATAAGGGAAGATTATACGTGAGAAGCTTTCTTCTTAAACTATTGATTATGGGCGTAATGCTGATTGGGCTGCCTCTGACAGGTGTAATACTTGCCCGATATCCTGCAGCCAGGTATCTGGAGTTTCCGCCTAAAACTCAATTTATTGTTCACGCTTCTTTTTCCTGGATAGCATTTGCTGCTATTGCGCTTCTAATCTTGTTGTCCGCAGCCCCTTTCATCTTAAAAGGTTTTCGTAAAAAACCGGCAAAAAAGGCGCTTCCGCACAAACCCTTTCCTTGGTGGGGGTGGCTTAGCATATTATTACTTATTGTGTCATGGACGATAGCCTGGACGCGAATGCCGATATCTAAAGCATTTCAAGAGTATACATTTATCCCCCTGTGGTTATTTTATATTTTGATTGTTAATGCCATTACATACAGACGAACCGGGCACTGTATGATGCTTGACAAGCCTGTTCACTTTCTATTTCTTTTTCCATTCAGTGCGGCTTTCTGGTGGTTTTTTGAATATTTGAATCGGTTTGTGCAAAACTGGTATTATGTGGGTGTCTATTATGGAACCGTAAAATATTTTCTCTTAGCGACCATCTCATTTTCAACAGTTTTACCCGCGGTTCTGGGAACTCGAGATCTGCTGATGAGTACGAAAAGGATAAAAGAAGGTTTTCATGGAATTTTCTTCATAAAACCCGAAAATCCCGGAATGGTTGCGATGGCCATTCTCTTGTTGTCAGCAATCGGGTTAGGGTGTGTCGGTATATTTCCGGACTATCTGTTTCCCCTTCTCTGGGTGTCTCCATTATTAATTATTCTTTCGCTTCAGACGCTTTTTAAAGAAAAGCATATACTTTCCGATATTGCGGAGGGAAACTGGAATGTCGTGGTTGGGGCGGCGTTTTCCGCTCTTATTTGCGGTATATTCTGGGAGATGTGGAACTATTATAGCCTTGCGAAATGGGAATATAGTGTTCCGCTGGTCCATCGCTTTAAGATTTTTGAAATGCCCATACTTGGATACGCCGGTTATTTACCGTTTGGCCTGGAATGTGCGGTAGTGGGGGATATTTTAGCAAAAATATTTGCTAACCGGACTGGCGGGCCTTCTCCCAATTAATTGGATGAAAGAGTCTTAAAAATTTTAACAGTAACAAGTAACGAGTAAATAGCCCGTAACACAGTAGCAGTTTGGGTAGAGTGCAGCGAAATCCAACAATGATAGTTTTCATTTAAATGGCGGGTTTCATTTATCCTAACCTAGGATCCTGGATTTTTCGATTTATTGGCTTCCGGATGATACAGAAAAATACTATTTCAGCTTTCAGCGGAGAAATCATAGAAAATCATGATAATCTCGCAGACTTTATCAAAAAAGAACCGATTTAACTACTTGCTTTTAACGATTTACTTGTCACTATTAATCTGCAGCCCTTGAAATCCTTATGGATCATTAAATCTTTTGAGCATGATCATAAAATTATATTGTAAAATTATCATTGAAATATTTTAAAAGACATATTATGTCATACCGATTTTAAAGTTTAAGGAGGATGGAAATGCCTAAAAAAGGAATATTCTTACTGTTTTTGATGCTGTTTATTGCCTTGGGGACCTCAATGCTGATCGCCGAAGAAGATCCCGAAGGCGAGATGTGCGTTCCCATGGGAACCATTGAATTGAAACCGCCGGCATCTGTTGAGGCAAAGAGATCACCCGTTGATTTTCCTCATTCGGATCATTTCGTGTATTATGACTGCAAAACCTGTCATCATAAATGGGAAGGGGCTTCCGTGATTAAAGGCTGCACAGCATCGGGGTGTCATGACCTTGATGCGGCACCGAAACAAACCCCCGGGGAAAAAATAGACGGGAATTATGCTGTCAGGTACTACAAGAAAGCTTTTCATGGACAATGTATCGATTGTCATAAACAGATACGCATAAAAAATATAGAGAAAGAATGCTCGGCCGGTTTAACCAAACCAGAGATAACGGTACCCGGTCCGACGAGCTGTATCAAATGCCATCCTAAATAAGAGAGGTCAAGAAAAAGCCCACTTTTTGCCCGATTTTCCGCCGATGCCGTGGCAACGGCGGAACAAGATGAGTTCCCGATAGCGGGATCTTCGACTTGAACTCGAACCCGAGTTAAAAAAAATACAAATTTAACAGGGCTGGCAAAAATGAGGCTTTTTCTCAGGTCTCAAATATTTGTTTGTAGGATTTTATCTCTCTTCTTTCATTGTTATTGGATCAAAACCCCCAGTACTCTTTTCTCCCTCGAGTTATTTCTTGCTTTTTAAAAACAAATACACTATATGTTGTGTCAAATAATTCTTGACTATCAATATGTACAATATGTATAATTACTTCATCTTGCTGCCAAGCTGTGCTGAATAGGATTTTAATGCTGGGTAAGAGTACACACCACTATTAATTGCAGAATTAATACGGATAGACACAGGCATGAACATCGGATTTGTTTCCACACGATTTGCAGGCACCGATGGTGTTACGCTTGAATCCAGCAAATGGGCGGATGTATTAAGCCAATATGGACACGATTGTTTTTGGTTTGGCGGAGAAATAGACCGGGATTCAGAGAAAAGTTTCGTTGTTTCCGAAGCTCATTTTCATCATGAAACCATTGACTGGATCAATGAGCGAGTTATTGGAAAAAAGGAGCGAAGCCCGTCCGTAACAAAAACCATTCACGATACAAGATCTATTCTAAAGAAAAATCTCCATGAATTTCTCCATCGGTTTCACATCGATCTGCTAATTGCCGAAAACGTTCTAACCATTCCCATGAATATTCCGCTTGGTCTGGCCTTAACAGAGACAATCGCGGAAACACGAATTCCAACCATCGCGCACCATCATGATTTTTACTGGGAAAGAATGCGGTTTTCCGTAAACGCTGTTAGTGACTATCTGCGTATGGCCTTTCCGCCGAATCTGACAAACATTAAACACGTGGTCATCAATTCGGATGCGCAGGAACAATTGGCGCTTCGTACCGGTATTTCTTCTGTTATAATTCCTAACGTTTTGGATTTTGAAAATCCGCCAAAGGTGAATGGGAAGCGAACGAAAGCGTTCAAACAGACAATCGGTTTGAACGCCGATGATATAATGATTCTACAGCCCACCCGAATCATAAAAAGAAAGGGGATTGAGCACGCCATAGAGCTGGTGAAAGAATTAAGAGATGAGCGTTATAAACTGGTTGTATCCCATCAGGCTGGAGATGAAGGATTTGAATATGTTAATTGGCTGGAAGCATACGCTAAGAAGCATCATGTGGAACTTTTTCTGACAGAGAACGATATTCCAAACCCCTGGGCGTGTAGTGAAAAACAGGGAAAAGGTTTTACGCTTTGGGATGTGTATCCACATGCCGATTTTATCACCTATCCAAGCTTATATGAAGGATTCGGTAACGCGTTTCTGGAGGCTATTTATTTTAAAAAACCGATGCTGGTTAATAGGTACAGTACATTTGTAAGAGATATCGAGCCGTTTGGATTCGATCTGTGTGTGATGGACGGGTTTTTATCCAAAAACACAGTTCAAAGTGTAAGAGAAGTGCTGGAGTCCACAGAAAGAAAGGATAAAATGGTTAACTGGAACTATGAAAAAGCAGAAAAACATTATTCCTATTCAGTGCTACGAGGTCTTTTAAACGGCATAATATCAAACTCTTTTGAGAAAAAATTAAATGAAAATGACTGTGTGTTGTGCAACAATCCCGGTTTCAAGGGAGAGCCCTGGCTGTATGCTTAAGGACAGTAAATAGTGACAAGTGACCAGCAAATAGTAGCGAGATCTGAGCAATCGTCTTTTTATCTTAAAATTATGTCCAAAACAAAGAAGAATGTACACAGCGGTCATCACCCGGCTTGACCGGGCGATCCAGGAGTATGAAAATTTTTTTAGTTTACTCTTAGCAAGCAAGAGGAAAATCAACCTCATAGAGAAAGACAACCCGCAATGGAAGGCCTTATGTGATACTTTGGTATCTGGATACACCGGATGAGCTTGTCCTCCGATTTGTTCGGTGGATCGGGGTATGACAAGGGAGGAAAGAAAATCTACTGGTACACTTAACCAGATTACGGCCTTCGGCTTCATTTGGCACGTGACCCCCAAGCTGGAACTCCTTTTCACCCAA
>JAFDFT010000016.1 GCA_019309685.1 Deltaproteobacteria bacterium | reverse complement strand
ATTCGAACCTCCTAATGCAGGACCCAGAACCCTTTGTCTTACCTCTTTACGACGCCCCAAGAAATTACCTCAAACTGATCTATATAAATATATGTTTTCAAATAATCAAATCAGTGGAAATCAACTGCCACTGGTGCTTAATCGAAATAGCCTTTTTTGCTCTTTGCAGCTCATCTGAATTAGAAAAAACACCAAAAACAGTCGGCCCACTCCCTGACATAAGTACCCCGATCGCTCCTTCGTTCAAAAGCGACTCTTTTACAGCAAAAATATCCGGATACAATCCACCAGTAACAGGCTCAAGATCGTTACATAAATGTTTTTTTATATCAAAATCAAGCTTATCAGAGTGAAACTGTTTAAGTTTTTTTGCACATTTTGTCAATCCCAAATTCATGTTTTTATAGACCATCGCCGTTGAAACACCAAATCCGGGGCATACCAACAGTATTTTCAGTGGTCTAAGCCCATTGTAGGCCTTTAGTTTATCACCGATCCCGGTGGCAATTGCCGGTTTTTGCTGTATCAAAAAGGGAACATCCGCACCAATTGATACACCCATTTCAAAAACCTCATCTTTTGCAAATGGGTAGCCATATATCCTGTTTAAACCTAAAAATACAGCTGCGGCATTGCTGCTCCCACCACCAAGTCCGGCAGCCACCGGTATCTTTTTCTCAATTGAAATCCGAACCCCTCCATTGCTTACTTGCCTTTGTCTTTTCAGGCGTGTCATAAAAAGGTCCGCTGCTAGCCATGCAATATTTTTATCGTCTTCCGGCACTTCAGGGTGATCGCAAGAAACCGTTGTCACTCTTTCCCCTGTTTTTAATATAATTGTATCATAAAGCTTGATACAGCACATCAGCGTAAAAAGTTCATGATACCCATCTGTTCGTTTTCCTGTTACCTGGAGGAAAAGGTTTATTTTCGCGGGCGAAAGAATCTTGATATGTCCAATATCCTGCGGCATAGAAAGGAAGATTAAATGTATTAACGATTTGCGAATACGTAGATAGATAATGCATAAGTTTAATGGCATAGAAAAAAGTTCAAGTTCAAGGCAACGCAAATCCCGAGGAGTGAGGCGTACTTATAGTATGCTGCAATGACTTGCCCTGTTAAATCGGCTCCGCCGTCTCGCAGAGCGAGGATTTAGCACAACACTGAAATTGGACTTTTTCGGAAGCCATCAAACTTTATTTTTCAATATTTATCAACAAGAGCCCTCTGTTTATTCTCTTTAAAAAGATTTGAATTGTTTGACCTGCATCAATCTTTTTTATTATCATTTTATAATCGTTTACGGATTGAATTTCTTTATGGTTTATTTCCTTTATGATATCGTTGATTTGAATCCCCGCCTCATCAGCCTTGCTGCCAGGATCAACGCTGATAACAATAATCCCGCTTTCTTCATTTAAATTCAGCCTTTCGATTATTTCATCCGTCAACTCCGAAGTTGTTATCCCGAGACCGCTTTCATTATTTCTGGAATCAGGCTCCCGTTTAGCAATTTTGTTTGAATCAGGCCGTTTACCTATTTTCACTTTGAAGGTTCTCGCTTTTCCTTCCCTTAGCACTTTGATGGTGACAATTTCTCCTACACTAATTGTCGCAATCGCTTTTAACAGCGACCTGCTCGAGTCAATTTTTATACCATTTACTTCAATTATAATATCTTTTAGCTCAATCCCGACTCTGTCTGCAGGATCACCCGCTATTACGTCTGTGACGAGCGCGCCCTTTTTATCCTTAATGCCAAAATAATCAGCAAGATCTTCTGGAAGATCTTGAACTGTTACACCTAACCACCCACGGGTAACATCTCCATGGTCTTTGAGCTGGTCAATAATGCCTTTGGCCAAGTTCATCGGTATCGCAAATCCTATCCCTTGCCCTCCTGCGATGATCATCGTATTTATCCCAACAACCTCTCCCTTCATATTAATCAAGGGCCCCCCACTATTTCCGGGATTTATCGATGCATCTGTTTGAATAAAATCATCATAGGGCCCGGAACCGATAATTCTGCCCTTTGCGCTAATGATTCCTGCCGTTACCGTATGCGCCAAGCCAAACGGACTTCCAATGGCAACAACCCACTGCCCGACCTTAATGGCATCCGAATCGCCAATTTGAGCCACAGGGAGTTCATTTTCGGTCTCGATCTTAATAAGCGCCAGGTCGGTATTTATATCGCGACCCACTATCTTAGCATCGAATTCCTTTTCATTTTTAAGAATAACGCTTATTTTATCCGTATTTTCTACAACATGATTATTTGTTACAATATAACCTTGCTTGTCTATGATAAATCCTGAACCCAAGCTGCGCTGCTTATAATCTTTCGGCTTATCCTGCCCGAAAAACCGGTTAAAGAAATCATAAAATGGATCTTTACTATCAAATGGACTTTTTCTGAACTGACGAAAAGCATCTCCCATTTTAATTGTCTTTATCGCCCTGATGTTAACCACCGTTGGACTGACGAGTTTTGTAAGTTCAGTGAAATTATCTGGAACAGCAATGGAATAGGATTGTTTTTCGCCTTTCCCAAGAAAAGGTACATCACCCGTTTCTTTTTGTACAACCTGACGATACAGAGTCTCTATTATATTTAATGCCCTTTGGCCGAAGCTCAAAGCCCCTGCAGCCACAATCCCAATAATTAGAATTAATAACAGGGCCTTACGCCATTTTGTAGCAAACATTTTATTCATCAACACCATGAGTCTTCTTTTCCCCAACCAATGATTACTGTCTTTAGACAAATGCGGCGGTTCATATTTCTTCTTTTCTCTTATTCCGCTGAAGGAGAAGAACTGAGGTAATACTTTTTTTCAAGAGACCATATCTGAATTAATATTCCAGAAAGCCTTTTTTACCACAATATTTGGGATTTATTCAAATGAATCGCAGCCTTGGGCAAGTTGCTTAAATCCCAATTATTGGGCCACCTTTGATTCACAAATTCGATATGGCATTGAGAAAATAGGCATTATCTATATACCATTTCTAAATCTTTCAGGCCTATGCAATCCTTATGTACTTCACTTGAATTTTTGAAAGTTCACCAACTCTTTTAAAGATGGCCCGCCTTTTTAAATTTTTATCCTTTTTCTTTTACATAAATAATTTTAAGATCATAAAGGATACTTTTAAGCATTTTCTCTTCATCTTCTGACAAGTTGCCACGGGTTTTTTCCTCAATCATGGTCAAAATGTCTATTGTTTGTTTCGCCAGCAGCAAATTACTTTCTTTTTTCCCTGATGCAGGATCCTCAATGACTCCAAGATGCACTAAGGCCGATGCGTTCATGGACATAATAAAAGTTGGAAAATTCATCTCCGGCAGCTGAGATTCTTTTATTCTCTCAGATTCCGGTTCAGCGGTTTTGCTCTCCTTTACTTCATCTTCTTTTTCAGAAGATTTCTCATCTTTTATTTCTTCTTCTTTATCCTTGCCTTCATCAGCGAAAATCCTCCGATCTTTTATTACAAAATCTTTTTTGTCTTCCGCCATTTTTAATCTCCTGATTATCAAGTTATTGAAATTTTAACCTGTCTGTAGAAAGGATGAAATTAGATAATTACTATCTCATCGGGACACTTATCTTTTTACAACTCTAAACGGATGACAGAGTTGATGAGTGGGATTTCATTTAATTTTTTAACAACTTCATCTGGCATAGGCGTGTCTGTCCTAAGAAATATAATGTTTCTTTTTCCGTCTTTTGCCTGTCCCACCTGCATCCTTGCTATGTTTATATTACTTTCACCCAAAATTGTACCTATACTTCCAATGGCACCTGGTTTATCAAGGTTGTGAATAAGCGCAAGATAGCCCTCTGGCACCATTTCGAGTCTAAAATCATCTATGCTTACAACTCTAGGATCATTTCTCCCGAATAGGGTTCCTGAAATCGAAGAACTCATCTCTGTTGTAACGATTTTTACCGTGATCAAATTCAAATAATCGGAAGATTCAGCGCTAGCTGTTTCCGTAACCTTTATTCCCATTTCCTTCGCAAGTATAGGCGCGTTGACGGAGTTTACACCCTCCGCAATCGAGGGTGTTAAAAGTCCTTTTAATAATTCTGTAGTGACAGGCGCCAGATCCAGACCATGGAAATCACCGGCATATTCCACAGATATCTCTTTAAACTGGCCAGTAACAAGCTGCGCCAGCAAGCATCCCATTCGATCCGCGATCTTCAAAAACGGCCCAAGCCGTGTGAGTAATTCACCGGTAACAGATGGAGCGTTCACCGCATTAATCAAGGTGCCTTCCTTAAGAAACTTAATAATCTGATCAGCCACAGCCACGGCGACATTGGTCTGAGCTTCACGTGTAGACGCACCCAGGTGAGGTGTGGCAATCACATTATCGAGCCCCAACAATGGATGGTCTCCAGGCGGTTCATTTTCAAAAACATCAAGCGCTGCACCAGCAACTTTCCCGGACTTTATGGTGTCATATAAATCATTTTCATTTACAATACCACCCCGGGCGCAGTTGATAACCATAACGCCATTCTTCATTTTCTCAAAAGCGCTCTTATCAAGTAGTCCAGTGGTCTGTTTTATCTTTGGAACATGAACGGTTATATAATCTGATTGTTTATAGAGTTCTTCAAGGGTAACGCTCTCAAACCCCGCTTTCTCAATCGTATCAGGCTGGACAATGGGATCATGGACAATGACCCGCATCTTCAACCCCCTGGCCAGTTCAGCCGCAATGGATCCGATGTTGCCAAAACCGATAACACCATACGTTTTGCTGTATACTTCTCTCCCCTGGAGTTGTTTTTTGTCCCAGCGACCGTCCTTTAACGATGATGTCCCTTGCGGGATATTGCGTGTGAGAGCCATCATCATGGCAATGGCATGCTCAGCAGTTGTAACCGTGTTTCCTCCAGGCGTGTTCATAACAACAATCCCGCGTTTGGTCGCCGCAGGAATATCAACATTGTCAAGACCAATACCAGCGCGCCCGATCACTTTCAGTTGATTCGCCTCTTTAAGAAGGTCTTCCGTAACTTTCGTGGCGCTTCGGATCACAAGCGCATCATAATCCCCAATGATCGCCTTCTGTTCATCTGGGGTTAGCCCTGTTTTTACATCAACCTCTATTCCGTCTTCATCCGTAAACATCTGAATGCCAATCTCACCAAGATTGTCACTTACCAATACTTTCATCGTTCCCTCCCTTACTTATTATCAATCGAAAGTAATTTTTCTTTATTTTCGAATTGCATCAATTTGATAAACAATTTTTTGTTTTTGAAAACCGCCTAATGAAACATTCGGATCACACCTGCGCACTAAATCAATATAGCTTTGAGAAAATGGGTACCCCTACAGCACATTTGGGACTTTCCTCCATGCAAGAAAATAGTAATATATCCTTAACATGCAGGCTGTCTTATTTTTATCTTATAGTGTCTTATAATGATATACTATTTCTCTACTTTATTTTTCCTATATTGAATGTATGAATTCCGAAACGCTTCATAGGGTGAATAATAATCATCTTTAAAAGACTCATAATCTCCTAATGTAAGTGAAGTCGTGTTAATGAGTAAAAGGCTTCTAGCACCCAGGGATGCTTCAGCAGGTTCTATATACATGACCGGATCAAGAAAACTATCGCCAATAGAACCGAATGTATCCCTTAGTGTTGATGACCCAAGAACAGGCCATACAATATAAAAGCCATTCCCGACTCCATAAAATCCTAAGGTTTGCCCCAAATCTTCCTCACATGGTTTGAGCTTTAAATGTTCTTCCGCGGGATCCCAAAAACCAAGAACACCAATGGTGCTGTTTACCATGAACCTCGCAAACTCAGACCATGCGCCTTTTCCTTTGCCCTGAAGGAGAGCATTCACCAGTCGGGGGGGAGTTTGAAGGTTGTGGAAAAAGTTTTTTACGCCTTTCCGGGCCGGAGTTGGCATGACTGTCTTGTAACCAATGGCTACCGGCTTTAAAACCCAAAAATAAAGTTTATCGTTAAAATGGAACATCGCTTTATTCCAGGGTGCTATTGGATCTGCGACATCGGAAACCCCTTCCTCAGCCTCCTCATAAAGAAAATCCAGGTCTTCATCTTCCGTATTCCCAGATTCACTGTTCAGCGCTTCAGTATCATTTGCACTCAGGTTCTTTTTTGCAGAAGAGTCTGCAACAGGTTGATGGGCGCAACCTGTCAACACTAAAACAATTATAAAAAAACCGAATAATACCTTCTTCAAAATATTTCCCTCCTCATTAGGGTATAATTCTTTGCTTGGGCGCTATATCTTTCCGGTTATACGCTTAATTAAATTTTTCAGAAAATACATTTTTTAATTTCACTCACCACCGAGTAAAATGCAGTTAGATATTATTTTTTCGATTTTTGCTTTTCGATTTTCTTTTTCACCTTTTCAATTAAATCTGCGTAAGATCCTTTCAGCAAAATCCGTTGATGCTCATCTCTATAATTTCCAAGCAAACTCGGACCCTCCACAAAAACATTATAAACCCACCATTTACCGTCTATAAGCTTCATGCTGTAATCAATCGGTATCTCACCAGACTCCCGGATGACAACTGTTTTAATCCGTGCCGAAGTATCCGATCTCATAACCTGTTCCAAATAGCTTATCTTTACATCACTGTAATCGCCCTGGATTTTGTTAAAATATACATTTGAAATAAACTCTGAAAATATTTTTTTGAATTCACTTCTTTGTCCAAGTGTAAATTTATTCCAATCATATCGACCTATTGTACCTCTTGCAATAAGTCCGAAATTAAATATCTTATCAATAGCCTCTTTAAGCTGCTTCGTTTGTAGTTTCCTATTTGCATTATTTTTAAATTGAGGATCTTGAAGGATTTTTACTATCTGGTCTACAGGCCCCTGAAGCACATCCATTGGCTGTTCGCTGTAAGCCAAAGAAGGAGATGAACCAATAATTAAGCCAACTACAATTATAAAGGGGAATATTCGTTTTAAAGTCATTTCATCCTCCTGCATATTTTATTGTAAAATGTTCTTTTTATTCATCACTAAAGATATATTTACTTACCAGGTCCTCTATATCGACGGCAGACTCTGTTTCGAATATCATATCACCATCTTTTAGCATCATATCAGAACTCCCCGGAGTAAGCCTAATATATTTATCGCCGATCAATCCTGATGTTTTTACAGATGCAATAACATCTTCTGATAAAACGACTTCTTTATATATCTTCATATTGACAACGGCTATCTTTCTTTCAGGGTCCAGGGAAACTGAATCCACATTTCCTATATTCACGCCAGCCATTTCAACGTATGCTCCTGTTGTTAGACCTGATATGGATTGAAAACGAGCATTTACTTGATAGTGTTTGCTACCGATCAGTTCCATTTTCCCCAGCTTAATGGTCAAATACCCTATACAGATTAGGCCAATCACCACAAATAAGCCTACGATTGTCTCAACAAATGATTTTTTCATGCGTCCTCCATTTGATTATTGGATATATATATCAAATGATTCAACTACTTCCGAATGGTTATTGGTTTCAATGCCATCTATTATGCTAGCTTCTTCGGCTTCAGCAAACGCGGCTTTCACCGCGAAAGATAGTTCAGGAGAGTTATTATTATCCAATATCCTTTCTTTTTTCATCCTTTTAGCCAGATTGTCATAGGCTATCTTGCCTATCTCCGAATCGGTCCCGGGAAGGACAATTAAGATTTTATCCAGATCATACCGTGAACACGTATCTGTATCCCTTAAACACCGGTTTATTTGAAAAATAAAGTTCTTTAGCGCAACCTGACTCTCCTCATACCCCACTTTCTTGATAGTCTCTTCCATATTAATAATGGTTAAAACAATAAACGAAAATATAGCTCGTTGGTTTTCACTATGCCTTTTTTCCCGCTTTAATCGCTCTGAAAGATCATATTGAGAAGATAAACCTGTAGCCCTTTCAGTCTCACTCCCCAGACGTTGGACAAATTCTACTACAACTGGATTAGAAGATTTGTAGATTTCTTTGGGGGTGCCTTCAAAAATTATTTTCCCTTCATCTAGCATCGCTATATGTTGAGAGATATAAAAAATCTCCGGTATTTCGTGACTCACAAGGATACCGGTAAACTTATGTTTTTTTTGATAATCCGAGATCATCCTATGGACCGCGCTTTTTCGAATTGGATCAAGCCCGGTGGTTGGCTCATCAAAAAGAATGACCTCAGGTTCAGTAATCAGCGCCCTTGCCAATGCCACCCTTTTTCGCATTCCGCCTGAAAGCTGGGAAGGATACTTATTATCAATCTCATAAAGATCGAGCTGTTCTAGCAGATCCCTAACTCTCTGATTAATCACTTTTTTTAAAAATTCGCCTTTCTCATTCAGAGGCAAAGCGACATTTTCAAAAACTGTCATTGAATCAAAAAGGGCAGTCCCTTGAAACATGAAACTTATTTTGCTTTTTAACGTTTTCTTATCTTTCTCTTTCATTTTTTTCAAAGGTTTCCCTTTAAAAAGAATCTGCCCTGAATCATTCTCCATAAGTCCGACAATATGCTTTATAAGAACACTTTTACCGACACCGCTTTTGCCTATAATTGTTGTAATCTCTCCCTCTCGAATACTGAGGTTGATTCCATTTAGTACCGCTTTGCCGCCAAATTGTTTTCGAAGATTTTTAATCTGTATGAGTGGCTTTTTCATTTTTATTAAAGCAAGATAGATGTAAGCACATAATCAACAATAAGAATTAGAACGCAAGATCGGACAACAGCTGATGTAGTTGACAAGCCTACACCTTTTGCACCAAAGTCATTTTGCCTGTGTGTGTAATACCCCTGATAACAAGATATTGTAATAACAACTATAGCAAAAGCGATCGATTTAATAAACCCGCCATTGATATCGCTCATCACAACACTCGATTCCACCTTTGAAAAGTAAATCCCAGGACTTACACCTAACAATAATGATCCTGTCAGGAAACCGCCTAATATACCAACAACATCAAAGATGGATGTAAGAATGGGGAAGCTGATCAAACCGGCTGCAAGTCGGGGACTGAACAGGAACCGCAAAGGATTAATGCCCATGGTTTTAAGCGCGTCTATCTGTTCGGAAATCCGCATAATACCGATTTCCGCGGACATTGCTGACCCAGCTCTTGCAGTAATCATTATAGCCGTCAGTACCGGCCCCATTTCACGTATCAGCGATATCGTAACTGCTGCTCCGAGCGAACCGGAAGAACCATATTTCACAAGGACATAATACCCCTGAAGGCCAAGCACCATTCCAGTGAAAGCTCCAGTCAGACAGATAACTAAAACAGACTTCGCCCCAATAAAATATATTTGTTCAAAAATCCTTGAGATGTTTGCTGGACGGGAAAATATGTTTAAAAATCCACTGGTTAGAAATAAAGCTATTCTCCCCGTTTCCTGTATCCCAAAAATAACCCATCTGCCTATCGTTGAAAAAGGATTATTTGATATTGCGTTTTGGAGCATAACGGGCCTTACCCTTTTTTAGACGTTTTTAACTGAATAAAGTTTACTATATGGGAAACTCATGGTCAGTTTCCACCCATAATCATCTTTTCCGTCCCAATATGGCGGCATAAAAATTACTCAATTCTGGATTTTAAAACCATTAGGCGCCCACTTAAATTTCTTCTATTAATGGATAGGCGCTTGTTAAAAAGGTACAGTTTAATTACCATTTAATTTAGTCACTTAAATTTTTTGTGTCAAGAAGCTTCATAAAAAAACACGTTTTTAATATCTTAAAATATAATACTATTTTAAAGGTTTATCGGATACCGGAATTCCATCATTTTCGCAACGATGCCCGTTTGACCATATCATTACCGTACTTTTTCTCGATTTTATCAATAACATGATCAACACGTTCCCAGTTATCATCCCTCTTTTTCTGATCATTGAAAATATCCATTTGTTCAAACGTTTCGGCAGAAACAAAACCTGATGCACCGACACCGATCAACCTTACTTTTTTTTTCAGGTTATACTTTTTTAGCAGTTTTGCTGCTTCATTAAAGATTATGTCTGAAGATTGTGTCGGTTTTTCTAAAGTTACTCTCCTTGAGAATTGTTGAAAATCGATATGTTTTATTTTTAATATTATTGTTTTCGCTTTTACACCCAATATCCTTAATTCTCTGCCAACAGCTCCAGAAAATCTGAGAATGTAGTTTTCCAGCAGGTGCCTGTCCTCTGTATCTTGCGCCAGGGTCTCCTCACAACTTACTGATTTTCGATTGACTTCTGAAATCACGTGAGAATGGTCGATGCAACCTGATAGTTCAGTAAGCCTTTTCCCGAACTTTCCCATTTTTTTAATAAGCACATCTTCTGAGTACTTACCCACATCGTTTAGGGTGATAATTCCAAGATGGTCCAGCTGCCTTTTCATTTTTTTCCCAACACCGGGCACATTACTAACGGAAAGAGATTTAATAAAGTGTAAAGCCTCCTCAGGCATAATGATTTTTAGCCCATCCGGCTTGTCCATATCTGAAGCAATTTTTGCTAAAAATTTATTCGGCGCTACTCCTATCGAACAATTAAGATGAATCCTTTGCCTGATTTCCTTCTTTAATTTGTTCGCAATACTCAATGGGTCTCCATGCAGTCTTTCACATCCGGCAATATCAACATATGCCTCATCAATGGAAACCGGCTCCACAAGAGGTGATAACTTCTTAAGAATGGCCATTATCTGCTTCGATAATTCTTTATACCGCCTCATCCTTGGCGGGCAAAGCACAGCATCCGGGCACATCTGTCTTGCTTTATATGTAGGCATAGCAGAATGGACGCCGAATTTCCTGGCCTCATAACTCGCAGCAGAAACAACACTCCGGCTTGATGTTCCGCCTACTATCACGCATTTTCCTTTCAGCTTCGGATCATCAAGTTGTTCTACTGATGCATAAAATGCATCCATATCAACATGGAGAATCATTTTGGGGACAACACTTTTTTTGTGTTTCTATTTAGAGAACAAGCTCTTTCCCCAGTTATTTCAAGAAAAGATAAGGTTTACCTTGTTCTTTTTATTGATTATTTCAGCTATGGCATCAATTCGCAAGGGAGATAATGCGGCAAAAGCGCAATAGCTGAGAATGACCCGCCATTAACTACATAAAAGCGAGGAGACATAGAACTTAACGCTAAAACTTAATTGCCTGAAAATTTGCAAATCTTAGTAATTCTAAAACATTTCACTCAAACCTTTGGTGCTTTGCCAAAAATCCTATCGAAGGATATCGGAACATATTAAATCTTTATGAAATCATCAACTATTCTGGGAAGCATACTCATTTGAATAAGTATAATACGCATCACAAAAAAAGGACAGATCTAAACAGCTCTGCCCTTTATAGCAAATCGGTGACTTTATTTAATCGAAAATGATTATTCCACTGGCAGTTTCTCTTGAGCCCAGGCTTCAATGCCGCCTTTTAACCAAGTAACTTTATCAAAATGCCTTATAAAAAGATATCGGCAAGCTGTATGTGCTTGAGTACCTTTAATGTCGTAAACAACAAGCAGCTTATTTCTTGGAAGCTCGCTGTATAATTTATGGAGCCTGTGTAGTGGCAGATGGATGGTAACACCGGATATGCTTCCGAGTTTTTTTCTTGAGGCTTCATCTCTTATATCAACCAGAATTATTTCCTCTTTGTTTTGAAGCTGTTTAAAAAGTTCAGATGGCTCTCTCGGAGGCAAAGGCCCTTTTGGTAACACTAAGTTATATTGTGTGGTATAACCAGCTTTCTTCCACCCTTTTAATCCTTCCGCATACCAATATATATTTTTATATCCCATTTTGACCGCAATACTTGCGGCGTTTTTTGATTTATGTCAACCAGGTCCGAAACAATAAAAAACTAAAGAAGTATTCAAATTCTCAGGCATTAACCGAGAAGTTTCCATCAGTTCCACGGGAATACAAGTAGAGCCTGGGATATATCCTTCACCAAATTCAATAGGACTTAAACTATTTACAAGGATGGGTTTATCTTCTGCATCCATCCATTTTTTAAGTTCTATTGTATTTATTTCTTTGTAACCTTCAGATCCCAAAACGGGGCTTATTAAAAGAAACAAAACAATGATCGCCGAGCATATCGTCAGATATGATTTTTGCATTAACACACTCCTATGTTATTCATACATAATATAAAAAAGACTTAGCAAATTCTGGGCTTATACATTCATCCACATGATACTTCTATTTTCTTAATGCTCTTTGGATATGGAATGTAATATTGTTATGGAAGTTCTATAATTTTGACCCTCCTTATATAGCAAACGAAACTATAATTCAATATCTTATAAAAAAAGGGCTCAGGCCAACAAATGGTTGACATGCCTGAGCCCTAATTCTTTATTTTTACAATATCGCTTCAACCAAATACAGATAGCTTTCGCCAAAATTTTAGATGAGCTATCTCTATTTCTCAACTTGAATGACGATAAGCCCTGCATTCATTCGTTCTACTAAAAACGCGATTTCTTTTCCTTTTTTAATCTTTTTAATCACCTTTTTGTATTCATTTATATCTTTAATGGTTTCCCTGTTTATCTCAATAATAATGTCGCCTCTTTGAAAACCGGCTTCCGCCGCTTTACTATTTAACTCAACTCCAATGACCATTACTCCTGTATTTCTTTTAATATTAAACCGTTGTGCTATTTCGGGCGTAATGTTTGAAACGCGAATACCCAGCTCATCACCTTGTTTTTGTGGAATATCTTTGGATGATGCGATCTTGTCAGGGCGCTTTCCAACCTCAACGGTAAATGTTTTTTTCTTGCCATTTCGAAGAACCATGACTTTTGTTTTTTCACCAACCCCAATACCTGCAATAATTGATGTAAGATCACGGCTCGATTTGATTTTTTTACCGTTTACTTCAGCGATGACATCTTTAGGCTTAATTCCCGCCTGATCTGCAGGATCTCCTGGAATAACATCCACAACAAGGGCGCCCTCTCCTCCTTGTACGCCATAATATTCTGCCAAATCACCTTTTAAATCCTGAATGGTTACACCTAACCACCCTCGAGTGACTTCTCCGCTGTTTTTTAATTGATCAATGATTCCTTTTGCGAGATTCACAGGAATGGCAAACCCAATCCCCTGTCCGCCTGCGATAATCATCGTGTTTATACCAATAACCTCTCCTTTCATATTAAGAAGAGGTCCTCCACTGTTCCCAGGATTTATTGACGCATCTGTTTGAATAAAATTATCGTAAGGTCCTGAACCTATAACCCTTCCCTTTGCGCTGACAATTCCCGCGGTAACGGTACGTTCCAGCCCAAATGGGCTGCCAATGGCAACAACCCATTCCCCAACTTCAAGCTTGTCAGAATTACCAATCTTTACTGAAGGCAGATCTCTTTTTGGTTTTATTTTAATCAGGGCTATATCCGTGTAAGGATCACGTCCAATGATCTTTGCATCAAACTCTTTCTCATTGGATAAAACCACCTTAATTTTATCTGCATTCTCAACAACATGATTATTCGTGACAATGTATCCTTCTTTATCAATAATAAACCCGGAACCAAGACTACGCTGTTTGAAATCCCTGGGACCGTTATCCCCAAAAAACTTCTCAAAAAATTCATTAAAAGGATCATTATCCTTGAAAGGACCTGGTTGGAAGTGCTTATAAACAGAGCCCCCGCCTTTCATGGTTTTAACAGTACGGATATTTACTACAGATGGACTTACCATCGCAGCCAACTCGCTGAAATTGCGTGGAACCATCTTCACTTCAAAATCCTTCGCCGTTTCACCCGTATTCGGCAACCCAAATATAAAACCGAATATAAAAAGAATAGTAGTAAACGCGATGACAATTTTCTTATGTTTCATTTCAACCTCCTATCATGGATAATAACCTAAATTTGCTTTCATATTAATAAAATAATCATTTATTATTTATATACAAATTATAATAGAATAATAATTTAACGGAAACATCTCCTGAAGATGACCAAAATGTTATTTTCATTATTTTAGCCTAAATTTGACCGCCTTGGAAGCTTCACCGTAAACGTACTTCCCGTTCCTACAGTACTGACAACCGATACATCTCCGCCATGCGCTTTTGCAATCGCCCTAGCAAGGCTCAGCCCTAAACCCATACCTGATCTGGATCTGCTGGGATCACAACGGTAAAACCGTTCAAATATATGTGGAAGATCCTTTTCAGGTATTCCAATTCCAGTATCTTTGACTGAAATTAAAATAAAATCCCTTTTATTAACGGGTATAGATGCACTCACGTCCACAGTACCCCCAGGATCTGTATATTTTATAGCATTATCCATGAGATTAGCAACCAACCGCTGGATCATCCTCACATCGCCCTGTAGATTGAATTGATCAGGCGTATCGCATCGATCAAACGTGCTGCAAATCATTTTAATCTCTCTGTCTTCAGCCGCTGAAGTAAAAAGGTCACATGCATTTCGTACGATCTGTGCAACATCCATCTCTACAGGATTTATCCCTCCCACACCGGTATCTGTCTTAGAAATAACCAGCATTGTGTTGATCATATCCAAAAGGCGATCGCATTCCTCTATTGTGTTTGCAGCCATTTTTTCATAGTCATCATTTGATTTACTTGTTGTTATGGTCACTTCCGCGATGCCTCGAATTCGTGTAATTGGGCTTTTCAAATCATGGGCCATATTATCACTCATCTCTTTAATACCCCTGATCAAGGACTGTATTCGATCCAGCATTTGATTGAAGGTAATTGCAAGTTGATCCAGTTCATCTTTTCCTGTCTTCACCGGTACACGTTTGTCTAAGTCACCTTCAGAGATACGTCGAGCAGTACGTGTAACTGTTTCGACGCCGGATAATGCCTGCCGCGCCATAAACCATCCAATCAATGCTGCAAAAACAATGAGCATGGACATCGTTAAAATAAAGATCCTTTTAAAAACTTCTAATATCCTTGTATGGCTTTCCATGGATTGCCCAATCTGCATGATGATGCCTTGTCCGATGAAACCATAGAGAATTCTTATTTTGTGTTTATGTTCGGGAACAGTTATCATCTCAAACACACGTCTCTGCCCGTTAACCAATTGCCGAATTGCCTTAGTCCCAACACTTATGTTTCGCCAATATGACATGTTGGATGACGAAAATACTCTCCCGTCTAAATAGAGCAAACGGAAAAATAATTTTTTTTCCCCTGCGGC
>JAFDFT010000015.1 GCA_019309685.1 Deltaproteobacteria bacterium | reverse complement strand
AAAGACCGATTTGGCGAAAAAGTACTGCACCTTGAAGATGGTTCAATATTAAAATTATTTCGCATAAAACGCCTCATCTCATCAGCGCGTATCGTGCCATACGCCCGTCGTTTTTCGAACAATGCCAAAAAACTTTCTATAATGGATATCCCAACTGTAGATATTGTTGACACATTTAAAATCCCCGTCATTAAACGGACTGCCGTATTATATAAGCCTTTAGAAGGCATAACACTAAGAAATTATCTGGAAAATAGATCTATCACATTCCAAACTGCACAGAAACTCGCTCACTTTGTTGCTGATTTACACAATAAAGGCATTTATTTTCGATCAATCCATTTTGGCAATATCGTTGTAATGCCGGATCAAAACTTCGGGCTTATTGATGTTTCGGATATGACAATACAAAGAAAAAGTTTGAGCGCAAGCAAGCGCATTCGAAATTTTTATCATTTTACACGCTATAACATTGATCAAGAATTAATTGCCCCCCAAATTCGTTCATTTATACAAGCATATATGGAAGCGTCTCAATTATCCGAACATAAAGCAAATAAGACCAAAGCCAAACTCATCGATATTTTTAACAGGCAAAAAATAAACTGGATTACAAGTGTTGTTTTTTTGACTTACAACATTGTCTGGAAAATCATAATGCCGATACTACGATTTAACCATCGGCTTGCGCAGGGTTTTGATCAACGATCGTTAAAGCAAAACACGCTGCAACCTGCTGATATATGGATCCAGGCAGCGTCCGCTGGTGAATCTTACCTGGCCTGGGAGCTTCTCAAATATTTTAAACCTACCCCTCCCGTAAAGATTTTTATTACATCAAACACAAAACAGGGAATGGAAATCCTGACTCGCGCGGTAGATCAAACCGTATCAAGTGAAAACAACATGAGTGCAACCGCAGCGTATTTCCCTTTTGACAGTCCCGAACTCATGCAAAAAACTATTAAGACAGTGATGCCCAAAATAATCGTTCTTTTGGAATCTGAGATCTGGCCGGGATTTCTTTTTGAGGCGAAAAAATTTGGATGCAAAATATGTATTCTAAACGGCAGAATAACCCCGAAAAGTCTAAAACGATACCATATCTGGCCTTCGTTATGGCAATCGCTAAAGCCTGATAAAATCCTTGCTATTTCAAAGGATGATGCCAGACGCTTCAAAAAGCTCTTTAAGCTTGATCAAGTGGAAGTGATGTCAAATATAAAATTTGACCGAATTGATCTTTCAGAATCCGATCATCAGACAATAAATGAACTTCCCAAAGTCGTTCAGCCGGATACACCTCTAGTGGTTTTAGGATCCGTAAGGAAAGAAGAAGAAAAAGATATTGAAAGAATAATACGTAATCTGATTAAAGAACAACCTCAAGTGATCATCGGATTATTTCCCCGTCACCTGAATAGGATCAAATACTGGACAAAGATATTAAATAAATACAAAGCGCCATGGATATTAAGGTCTCAAATAACCAAACCTGTTTCCCAGGGAACAATTATTTTGTGGGATACTTTCGGAGAGCTGCATTCTGCCTACATGCTTTCAACAGCCGTTTTTGTGGGCGGCAGTCTTGCACCCTTAGGGGGTCAGAACTTTTTAGAACCCCTAACCTGTGGTGTATCCCCCGTTATTGGTCCTTTTTGGAATAACTTTTCGTGGGTTGGCTCTGAAATCATGGCCCAAAATCTGGTTCGAATTGCCAACAACTGGGAGGAGGTCGCGGACATTCTCATATCCGATATCGCCAATCCGCCACTGCGTGAGGATATCACCCAAAAAGCGCTAAAATATTTAACCGAACACCAGGGCGGAACTGTCCAAGCCATCAATCTAATTAATAATTTATTAAATTAACTCCATTTTACCATTGCAATACCTTCCTTTAAATAATATAAACGAGTTAATTTTAATGACCTAAGTATAAATGATGATAAAGTAAAAAGTTCAAGTTTCCCGCTTATAGCGGGATTTCCACTTCACTCCAACAAACGTAGCAAATCTAGAAAAATGAGGTGTACTAATAGTACGCTGTAGTGACGCGGGGTGCAGCGCAACGCTGAAATTGGGCTTTTTACTAAGTCATCAACTTTATTTTACCCTCTCGCTGTGATAATGAATTCTCGTAAGCTCTTAAATAGTTATAAAAGATATGAGGTTTGATAAATGATTGAATTTAAATATAAATTGATATTCAAACTGCTCGGAACGCTTATTGGCGGTGGATTGCTGGCTTTTTTTGTAAAGCTCCTGTACCAGCGATTCAGTAATTCCATTTCAAATAGAGAAAATTTCAGCTCGATTTTTATTCCACTGACCATCAGTACTGCTCTGGTGATTTCCGTTGTAAAATCCTCCCTTGCGCTTTCTCTTGGCCTTGTTGGTGCGCTTTCAATTGTCCGTTTCAGGGCAGCTATAAAGGATCCCGAAGAACTGGTCTATCTTTTTTTCTGCATTGCCATTGGGCTCACTCTGGGCGCAGATAGATGGCGCGAAGCATTTGCCGGTGTTTTTGTTTTCACTTTATTTATCATATCCATCCATTATCTAGGAGTTTTTGGCAAAAATTGTTATTATAACTTATTATTGACAATAACAGGGAAAAAAGCGGCATTCTTTGACAAAGATAAAACAAAAATTGACGACATCATGAATGAGGTTGTGGGTCGATATCAAATTCAGCGGTTCGAATGTGATGACGGACAGGTCCAGTTTCGAGCGACCATTATCCCAGAAAGTGAAAGAGATCTCACAATTATTATGGATACATTACAAAAAAAATTGCCCAAATGCCAGATATCATATGTAAATCTGCATAATCTGCTTTAAAACGCCTTTATGAAAACTGATTTGACCCATTCAAATTTTTTTTCCTATGTTGAAAAACATACTGAAGATGACATCACAAAACTTCGCCACGAAATAAAATTTGAATATATAAATACAGACATCAGTAAAATTGATACGATTCTCGGGATAAATTGCCAGCGTGTAATTCACGCAAGTGAAGAGTCAATGGTAAATAGTATCTACTTTGATGATTTCTCGTTAACTTCACTTCGACAAAATCTTGATGGAATCGGAATACGCATAAAATTGCGTCTTCGCTGGTATGACTCAGAACTGCCCGGAAAAACCGCCTTTTTTGAAATTAAGCGAAGATCAAATCACATTGTTAAAAAAGAACGTTACGCGATCACATCACGCCGACCAATAAACCGGATGACATACCCTGAAATTATAAAAGAACTTCTGCGTATTCTCCCTGAAACACCCAGAGAGCTCTTGCGAATGCGGCAGCAGCCGGTTGTACTCATCCGCTATCGACGTAAACATTATAAAGCGCGTGATGCCGCTCTGCCCATACGCATTACTCTTGATCAGAATATTGAAGGGTATGAACAAATTGGCATGAAACTGCCTGTGGCTAAATTTAAAGTGCCCCTACATGACAGAATCGTCCTTGAAGCAAAATCGGTGATAGGAAACGAAAAAAATATTCCAAAACTATTGTATCCGTTGAGTCCCCGGCAAAGCAGATTCTCCAAGTATGTGCTCACGTGCAGTCAATTAGGACTGATAACCGGTTTAAATGAATATTTTGTCTAGATGTTGATCCCCATGCGTATTTTCCGAACATATTTTATCTGGCTCATCATCCCAGCGGCAATGCTTGCCCTGGCACTCTTCTTTGCCCCATTAGACACCTGAGATGAAATACCCGATGAATCCCCTGTTGATCTTGCGTATCTCAAATCTGATAAAAAACTCAATCGAACAGTAAAAAACTGGATCGGAGATTTGAACGCTTATAAGACTGAAGAATACATGGGCATCCCCGGACTGCCTGTTGAAATATTTATAAAAGAAGATGAGTGGGAAGCACTGCAAAATAAATCCAATAGAAGAAATTTTAAAAAAAACCGCTATGATTTTGCAATCCGATTGAACAATAAATCATCTTACCTGGGAACATATAAACTAAGAGGCGCGGGTTCTCTAAAGCGAGCCTATAAGGCAGGAACCCCTGATCGTCTCTGCTATAACATAAAGCTTTTCAAATCCATCCGCTTTGAGCCTGATGTAAAATTAAAGAAGTTTTATTTAATGAATATGATCTTTGATCCATATTATTTCAAGATGCGTTTTTCATATAAACTCCTTCAATCGGTCGGCCTCTTTCCTTCATATCATCAATTCATTTCATTGAAAATCAACGGAAAGCCCCAAGGAATCAACCTTTTAGTCGAACGCCCCCAGGACTCCATTGTCCGAACCAGAAGTGGCGTTATGGGTGTTTATCGACGGAGAAATCCGGAAAATGGACATCAAGTTTTTGAGACTAAATACCAAAAGCCCCAGCAAAATGAGAAGTGGCACATGGATCGTCTGTATGAAGTTATGAAAACCCTTCGAGGGAATGAATTAATCAGTGAGACCAATAAAATAATGGATTTGGATGCGTATTTAACCTGGCTGGCATTTAATTCGCTGATGATGTGCAGCGATACGTCTGATGAAATTTATTATTCTATCGTAAAATCAAACGAATTCCCTGAAGGCCGCATTGAATTTTCAGCATGGGATTATGATGACATAATGGATCCAAACCAACCAGACTATGTAATAAAGGACCCTCTCCTTTTTGGATGTGAAGATGAAATCGATAAACGTGTGAAAAGCGAACCGGCTCTTTACGATCTTTATAAAAACATATTAAAAAATCTGCTAACAATGAAAATGACGGAAGCCTATTTGATAAAAGTTCTGAAAAACGTTGAACAGGAAGGGGATCAATTATCAACCGGACTGCCAATCGAAGATGAAAGGCGATTAAAAATCAAACGAAAAGAAAAAATAAAAACGTTTGAATCTAAACTGCTTGCAAGACATTCTGACCTTCTAAAGAAACTCATAAAATAACAAATACTCATCCCTTTAATTTTCACAAAAGCGTCGTATTATTAATGCCTTGACACCTGAAGCGCATTTCTCTATAAACTCAGTAAATCAAAGGTTTATTAGTATTATTAACATATGACTACCTTCCTGAATATGATTCAGGAATCTTTGGTTTTATATGAAATAAATATGTCCATAAAGATAGGAACCGATCATTTGAATCCTCAAACCCTTAAATCTTTGTCGAAGACCCAGATGATTTTCGAAGGGAATTCTTTCTCCCAATCCATTGGGAGAAGACCTTAATATGAAAATTCTTCTGGTTCAAACAAGCTTCCTTGGGGACACCATTCTTTCCACTCCTGTAATTTCTGGCTTAAAAAAAATATATCCGGACGCGAAAATCTGGATGATGACCACACAGCTTTCATCTCAGCTTATCACCCGTGACCCTCTTCTAGAAGACGTGATTATATTCGATAAACGCGGTGTGGATGCAGGATTTAGCGGTCTTCTTAGAATAATGCGTACAATTAAAAGCATGAACTTTGATATGGTCTATTCACTTCATCGATCTTTTCGAACCTCTGTGCTGCTTTGGATGTGCAATATCCCAAAACGGATTGGCTTTAAAAACGCCAGACTAAATAGTGTATATCACCGATTATGTGAAAGAAATCCAAAAGATCATGATGTAATCCGAAATCTGTCTATTTTGTCAAAAGATATTTCTCTTGAATCACTGGAAACCAGGCTAAGACTTTTCACTCCGCAGGAAAAGGATGTAGATGCGGACATATTAAAAACAATATCGAAGTTTAATAAATATATTGTAATGGCCCCCGGAAGCGCGTGGAATACGAAGATGTGGCATTGGCAGGGATATAGGGAAGCAGTAAAATATTTTTTAAACAAAGGTTTTGGGGTCGTCCTTATGGGCGCACTGTCAGATAAAACTGTAAATGACAAGGTCTCTAATGGATTAGATGTTTATGATAGTGCAGGAAAATCGATCTCTGACGCCATGTATATTGTGAAGAACGCGAAACTGATGATCTGCAATGACAGCATGGCGCTTCATATGGCCTCTGCCTTTAAAGTCCCCAATGTCTCGATATTTTGCGCCACTTCACCTGAATTCGGATTCGCACCATGGGAAAATAATGCCATTGTGGTTGAAAAAAAGGATCTTGCCTGCAAACCCTGTCATCGGCATGGAAAACAAACCTGCCCGAATGGCACGGATGCGTGCATGAACAATCTATCTCATGATGAGGTAATTGAAGCAGCGTCTAAGCTTTTAAATATCCAATGAGTACTTTTAACAAAAAATATCATTCGTACAATTTCGGCTTATCAGCTGACTTTTCAGATAAACAGCTGGCGAATCTTGTGGATCTTTTCAACCAGCGTCCGGGATCAGCGGATTCGATACTCGGAGGAAGAGGTTCAATTTGCATAGCAGAAATTGAAGGCATAGGTCCCGTAGCTGTAAAACACTATTTTCGCGGTGGTATCATCCGGTTTTTTAATAAGCAAAGATATCTTAAACTTGGCAAAACTCGTGGGCAAATAGAATATGAAATAATTCAAAAGGCCAGAGATATCGGTGTGGCTGCGCCCGAACCTCTGGTTTACGCTTTTAAAGGTTTTCCATTTTATAGAGCGTGGCTGGTAACCCGAAAAATAAATATTCATCAATCCCTTGCGGATCTTTCGATCTCGGATGTGAAACATGCTTGCATGGTCATGAAAAATGTGATTGAACAGCTTTCTCTGCTTATTTCATATAGAATCCTGCATGTTGATTTACACCCGGGAAATGTAGTTATAGATACCAGCAGCAAAGCACATTTTGTCGATTTTGACAAAGCGCGTATTTATCATGGAACTGAGCAAAAACTGATTCATAGATATATTTTGCGTTGGAAACGTGCGGTTGTGAAGCATAATCTACCTGACACACTTTGGGAAATGATGGAATCAGAGCTAACATCAGTAGTAAAAACTAATGAATAACATATCTACGGAAAAATCATTATTTAATGCTTCTTTTCTAATTATCCTAATGGGCTCATTGGGTGATGTTGCAAGGGGCCTCTGTGTGGCCACCCATATTAATAAAAATCTGCCTGGCAGTAAAATAACCTGGCTGATTGAACCCAAATGGGTAGAGTTGATTGATTTTCATCCGTACATTGACAACGTAATTGTTTTTAACAGAGTGTGGAATATTTTTGGTGTCGTTGGGCTTTACAGAAAACTAAAAAAAGAACATTTTGATATTACATTGGATCTTCAGCGGCATATAAAAAGTGGTTTTTTTTCTTTTCTTTCAAGAGCAAAAAGGCGGATCGGATTTAACAGGCATGATTCAAAGGAGTTGAATTGGATCTTTAACAATGAACGTATTGACTGCTTTGGAGAAGATCTGCCTAAATTTCTTCATTACCTGAAATTTTTACACTATCTCGGACTGCCGGAAACAGATACGGTTGACTTTGGTCTGTCTTCATTTGATCCGGCTCCCTATCTACCGGATGATATTGATACCATTAAAGAACCTTATATTGCAATCGTAATTGGATCTTCCTGGCAATCAAAAGACTGGTTCCTTGAACATTATGTTGAACTCATCAGCAACATACTAACATCTGGCAAATATTCAGTCGTCCTGCTTGGTGATAAATCAAAACAGGGCCTTGCCAAATCCATTTCAAATCAAATACATTCAAACAGCTTGTTGAACATGGTCAATAAAACATCGCTTCTTGAACTAGTTGCGACTCTGAAGAGGGCTTCCGCAGCTGTGGGCCCTGATTCCGGACCTGGACATCTGGCTGCGGCAGTTGGCACACCTTACGTGTCTCTTTTTGGCCCTACACCTCCAAACCGGGTCGCGCCCTATGGATGCGAACATTTAGTTATCCAATCCAGTGCTAAATGCGCGCCCTGCAATAAAAAACGTTGCGCCGATCATCAAGAACACTGTATGCGCCTTATAACCGCAAAAGAAGTATTTGCAAAACTGGATGAAATCCTACTGTAATGCCGAAAAAACCGTTCAAAAGAAAAATCAAAAAAAAGATCAAGCGCACCCGGAAAGGAATTAAGAACTGGATAATTTATATCTCTTTATTACTTTTTTTTGCACTTATAAGAAAACTAAACCGAACATCGGCCATTCGTCTAATGCAGTTTTCCGGAAACATTGCCTATGTTTTGGTTGCTGGTGAAAGAAAAAAAACAATCCGTCACCTGAGCATGGCTTTAGGTGATGAAAAGTCCTTAAAAGAAATTAAGGGAATCGCCAGAAAAGTGTTTATCCATTTTGGTATCGCTGCTGTGGATATGATCCGTCTACCTATTTATATAAAAAAAGACATATTAGACCGACTTGTCTTTTCTGAAGGATTTCATCATCTTGAAAACGCTCTGTCAAAAGGCAAAGGAGTCATTGTCCTTACCGGGCACTTCGGCAACTGGGAAATCGGGGGCGCGTGGCTGGCCCAAAAAGGAGTCCCGTTTAAAGTAGTAGGGACTCCTCTGTATGACCCCAGGCTGGATGAAATCCTTGTTAACGGACGAAATCGGGCGGGATATAAAAATATCGCGCGCAGTACTGGTACTCGAGAAATCATCAGAAGTTTGAAAAATAATTCCGCCCTCGCCTTACTGGTCGATTTGGATACAAAAGTGGAAGGTGTGTTTGTAAACTTTTTTAATAAACCCGCCCATACAGCAACAGGCCCTGTCATTCTCTCACAAAAATACAGCTCTCCGATCGTACCTGTATTTATTCGTTTGTGTGACGATCTCACTTATTGCGTCTCTTTTGAGAAAGAAATTGATCTGGTAAATACAGGGTGTGAAAAAGATGACCTCATCGCAAACACACAAAAACTCTCAGATATATACGAAAAAGTCATCCGACAATATCCGGAACAATGGATATGGATGCATGAGCGTTGGAAGAAGCAGCCATCGGCAACCCTAAACTAACGATTCGTACTAATAAATTAGCGGCCAATGCCGGATATTCCACATAGTCCTTTCTCCATAATCAAAGGCAGATACCTTGCAATTATTTGGATATTCCCTTTTTCCTACTTTCTTAGTTTTTTAGGTATTTTTGAGACACTTTTACAAAAATGGCCGATGTACTGGCTGCAGATTTTTTATTCTTACTATTTCCATATACTATTTATCATCACAATATTCATCTTAGCTTTTTACAGCAAATTAGACTGGAAGATCTTTTTTAAAAGTCGTGTCACATCAAAAGAACTCATACCAGGATTAAAACTAACATTATTTTTGTTTTTATTCTCCACCACAACCGCTTATATTATATTTTATCCGTTATCCTATATTTTCCCTGGATTCGTTGAAATTTGGTATATACAGGCTTATGAAACCATCTTCTCAGATGGACAATCTTATCCAATTATCGCAAACACGCTCAGTTTTTTATCCATCGTGTTGATTGCGCCTGTTTTTGAAGAAATAGCGTTTCGTGGAATACTGCTTCACAGATGGGCACAAAAATGGAATGTCACAAAAGCAATTATTTTCTCATCTGTCTTATTTGGCATCGTTCACCCGGAGCCCATTAGCGCCATCGTATTTGGTGCAGGGATGTGCGTTTTGTATTTAAAAACACATTCCCTGCTGGTTCCCATTCTTTGTCATACGTTAAATAATTTTTTTGTGTGGCTGGTAGAGGTCGGTTATAGGGTTGCCCACGGCCCCAATTATCAATACGCATTAGAAGATTTTCAAAACGAGTGGTATTTGGGAGTTATTTGCATGATGCTGACTATTGTGTGGATATGTATATATCTGCGAAATCCGTTAGACTTAAAGAAGTATAGTTTGCCAGCTGTCTGATAAGTGTTTTTATTTACCAGGTTATATTTCATTATGTTACATCAGGTAGGAAGTTTAACCAAGTAATAGCATATCCCAAAACAATTGAAACTTCGTAAGTGCGTTTAAAATTGAAGGTTCATAGACATAATGTTTGAAAGTTAAGCGGCCTGCCCCTTGCAATGTGGGTTAAGCTGTGAGACCAATGAAGGTCAAAACGGCTCAGAGCCATAACCAAGGTAGCAGACCATGAAAAAACGAATTATTTATAAAAACAGAAGTCAAGAATTACTTAGCATTTTCGAATAAGCGGGAACAGCGCAAAGGTGACTTGGTGAATAGCTGTTCTTTGGCCGATCTGCCTATATTCTACCCGTAAGTGTGTTTCTGCATATAACAAGCAGTCGTGTCCAAGCACGGATGATTACATCAAGGTCTCAGATTAACCTCCAGATGTCTATTTTTAAAAAACTACTCTCCGACAATCGAGCTATTCCAACATTTCAGCAGCTTTGGAATAAAGACATTCTTGACTATACAATCGGTATCGGCTATCTGAATCCAAGTCTTCAGTTGTCGCATTATGGTTGCTGCTTGATATCCAGTCTTGATGCATATTAGGATTCTTTCTGCTACGGCATATAATTTTAAATTTTCCCTTATTCCTAGCTCAAAAAGGGTTTTCTTATCACTAAGAAAATAAAATATGGAGAGGTACTATGAATATCTTAGCATTTAATGGAAGTCCGAGAATGAAAAAAGGACAAACAGATATCTTTCTACAGCATTTCATGAAAGGCGCAAAAGAAGCCGGGGCTGAAACAGAGACTGTCTACCTGGCAAAACAGAATATTAAATACTGTTCCGGATGTTTCAACTGCTGGTTTGTTCATCCAGGTAAATGTATCCATAATGACGATATGCCTGAGATACGTACAAAGATCAGGAAGGCTGATATAGTTGTGCTTGCATCACCGATTTACATTGATGGGTTAACAGCCCAGACCAAGACAATGCTGGACAGACTTATTGCAGGAGGATCGCCATTTATTGAAAGCCGGGATGGGCATTCAAGGCATCCCAGCGGAGGAAAAGAATTAAAAAAACGTAAACTACTGCTGCTTTCAACATGCGGATTTGGTGAGCTTGATAATTTTGGCCCTATGATACATCATGCAAAGGCAATTGCAAACAATCTCGCGACCTTTGAATGGATGGGAGCAATTGTAAGGCCCATGGGAGGAGCTGTGGGAATGATACAGGAAGAAGAACCTGAGAAGGCTAATGCCATCTTTGAAGCATTCCGTCAGGGCGGATATGATGCTGTATCAAAGGGCACAATCAGTGAAGAAGTTCAAAAAGCTGCTTCAATGCCGGTAATGGCCATTAAAGAATATGCAGATAGAGCGAATAAAATGTTCACGGAAATGATAAAAGTAAAAAATAATTCAAAGCGGAAAATACAATAAAAGGGAAAGGATGCTTTTTGGGGCTTTTGGAATGATAACCCTAATGAGCTTCCGCCCAATTCTCCCCAACCCCCACATTTACCTTAAGGGGAACGTTGAGCTTCCACACATTCTCCATGATCTCTTTTACCAGATCACATACCATATCAAGCTCATCCGGCGGAACTTCAAAAACAATCTCATCATGAACCGAAAGGAGCATGGCTGATTTCAATTTTTTCTTCTTAAATTCGTTATCGATCTTAATCATAGCCACTTTAATAAGATCCGCCGCTGTGCCTTGAATAGGCGTATTAACCGCGGTACGCTCCGCGAACTCCCGAACATTTTTATTGGAGCTATCAATATCCGGCAGCTGACGAATTCTGCCCAGAAGCGTTGTTACTTTTTTCTCTTTTTTTGCTTCTTCAATTGTCTTTTCAATAAAGCGTTTTACACCGGAATATCTCTCAAAATAATGATCAATGAACGTTTGAGCCATTTGCCGGCTGATACCCAAAGCTTTTGAGAGACCAAAGGCGCTCATCCCATAAATGATACCAAAATTTATAGTCTTTGCTCTATCTCTAAGCTCAGTGCTCACAAGCGATGGGTCACTTTCAAAAACATCGATGGCGGTTCTTGTATGAATATCTTCGTCCTCCATGAAAGCCTTTAACAGAGTTTTATCTTCTGAGTAATGAGCAAAAATCCGAAGTTCTATCTGTGAGTAATCTACTGAAACGAGGCGCCATCCTTTTTGAGGTACAAACGCCTTTCTTATTTCCCTGCTTTCCTCAGTACGGATAGGAATATTTTGAAGGTTTGGACCTGAGCTGCTCAAGCGCCCAGTTGCCGTCACTGTCTGATTGAAAGAGGTGTGAACCCGCCCCGTTTCCTCATTCACAAGCTCAAGCAATGAATCCGTATAAGTAGACTTGAGCTTAGCCAACGTCCGGTACCTTAAGAGATTTTTTGGCAATTCATGGTAGTCCTGAAGATTTTTCAAAACCTCAACATCCGTGGAATAACCGGTCTTTTTTTTGGTCTTCTTTTGGACCGGCAACTCCAATTTGTCAAAGAGTATCCTGCCAAGCTGTTGAGATGAGTTTATATTAAATTCTTCACCGGCAAGTGAGTATATCTCTTTTTCAAGCTGTTCTAACTGATTCCCAAAAGACGCTGAATTTTCCCTTAACCGATCTTTATCAACAACAATTCCCCTCATCTCCATATCCATCAAAACAGGAACAAGTGGCATTTCCACGGTTTCCAACAGCTTCGACAACCCTTCTTTTTTAATCATCGGTTCAAGGTGTTTGTGTGCAATGAGGGTAATATCCGCGTCTTCACACGCATAAGGGACAGCCTTATCAATGGGAACTTTTGAAAACTCTATTGCTTTTTTCCCTTTACCGGCAACATCCTCATATGAAATCATCTTGTGCCCTAATAAATTAATTGCAATTTGATCCAAGCTATGAGTCCGTTTTGAAGGATTTATCAGATACGACTCAAGCATCGTATCAAACGCCACACCTGATAGGTGCACGCCATGACGCTTAAGAACTATCCAGTCATATTTTATGTTTTGCCCGATCTTTTTTATTTTCGGATTCTCAAGAACAGGCTTTAACGTGTCCAGTGTATAATCAAGCTCAAGCTGTTTAGGCGCACCCAAATAGTTATGACCACATGGGATATAGTATGCCTCATCCGGGTTTATTGAAAATGATAATCCAACAAGCTTTGCTTCCATGGGATTTTTTGATGTTGTTTCTGTATCAATGGCAAACACCTCTGAGGATTCCAGACGATTTACCAATGTTGACAAGTCCTCTGTATCAAAAACACCTGTATAGGTTTTATTGCTCAAATCATCCGCAGTTGAAAATGTTTCAAGCAGCTGCCTGAACTCCAGTTCTTTAAATAATTGGAAGAGTCTATCCTGATCAGGCTGTTTAAGCGTAAAGTCTTCAACATTAAAAGAAATTGGAGAATCAGTATCAATGGTAACCAGCGATTTGCTTAGCATTGCCTGGTCCTTAAACTGGATCAGGTTTTCACGTTGTTTTTTCTTTGATATCTCATCAACCTTTTCATATAGAGTATCAATATTGCCATATGTTTGAATCAGGCCCAAAGCTGTTTTTTCTCCAATACCCGGGACCCCCGGAACATTGTCGGCTTTATCTCCTGAAAGACCCATCACATCAATCAATTGACTGGGTTTAAGGTTATACGTATTCTTGATTGTATCCGCATCAATAATCTTATCTTTCATCGGGTCCCAAATCGATGTTTTATCAGTGACAAGCTGCATAAAATCCTTATCACCCGTCACCATAACAACAGAAAACCCCTTCGCTTCCGCAATCCGCGCGAAGGTCCCGATAAGATCATCTGCCTCAAAACCTTCCAATTCCATTACATGAAGATTAAATCCTCGAACAACATCTTTAATAAAAGGAATTTGAACCGACAAATCATCCGGCATAGGAGGGCGGTTTGCCTTATACGCTTCAAACATTTCATGCCTGAACGTCGGGCCTTTGGCGTCAAAAAACATCCCTAAATACTTCGGCGATTTTTCTTCGATGAGCTTTAAAAGCATTTTCGTAAATCCGAAAACCGCGTTCGTTGGCAATCCCTTTGAATTGGAAAGCTCTCGAATGGCATGATATGCCCGGTATATATACGCTGACCCATCAATAAGATATATTTTTTTGTCTTCTTCCATACGTCACGGATCCTTTAAAGCCCGAGTTCTTCTGAAATTTCTGACATGGCCTGGAGACTAAGGTCTACAAATTCGTTTAATTCGATCCCGGCCTTCTCGCATTCTCCTATCCTTTCCCTGCTGACTGCTCGTGCGAAATGAGGGGTCTTCATCCGCTTTAATATTGATTTGGGTTTCACACTGGCGATCTTCTTATCCGGATAAACCAGGGCCGTGGCCACAATTAAACCCGTAATCGTTTCAGCGCACGTTAATGCGTGCTCAAAAACAGTGGTTCGTTCAAGCCCCAGCCCCTCAGCATTATGCTTTCGTATGACGTCTATAATAACTGGCGACACGCCTATTTCTATAAGCACTTTAGCTGTCTCTTCTCCATGAGTCGATGAATCTTCTCCCGTAAGCTCATAGTCCAAATCATGCAAAAGACCGGCAAGACCCCAAATAGATTCATCTTCTCCAAATTTTTGCGCCAAAGCACGCATGATCGCTTCTGTGGCAAGGCAATGTGCGATCAGCTTTTCATTTTTTAAATGTTCCTTTAAAAGGTTAAAAGCGTCTTCCCTCGTTATACCCATTTCCATGTTGTCCGACATACTCATCTCCCTTTCAAAGCGTTTTCACAAACAGTTCTTTGCTGAATTAAACGGAATTTATCAGTAGACACATTGTCTTTTTTTAAATATAATTTTAATCAATTTGAACGAATACTGGAAAATCTATACCCTGATTGAGCGTAAAAAAAAATGGAAATAAAATAGCAATATCCTCATGTCACCTATATTAGATATATACACATGGCTCTCAGCATGAATAAGCTTCGGATATTGAGCCTTTAAACACTTTTTCCATTTTTTTTTACGCTCAATCAGGGTATTATCATCTAAGTTACAAAACAACAAGGCCTCAACATTATTGATAGATAATTGTTGAAAACGGTTATCTACGAAAGACAAATAAACATATTTAAGCCAATAGATTAATCCTTTCTTATTTCGTCATACCCCGGTTCATCCGGGGTATCCATAATCCTGGATCACACGGTCAAGCCGGGTGATGACTGTTGTGTAAAAGGATGAAAACAGCTTTGCATATGTATGATGACCGTTGTGTATCTCTATTCTCAGAGATACTTATAGCTTGAGCTTTCCGGATAACCGGATTGTTGAAAAATGAAATATACTAAATGGTAAAACAGCAAATGAGTATAATCAAAAAACAATCGAAGTACCGATTAAAAAAAAATAAGTCAAAAACCATCAGCTGTCATTGCTGTAAGGATCAATTCCCTTTTTACTGGAAATGCAGATGCGGATTTTCCATATGCCA
>JAFDFT010000183.1 GCA_019309685.1 Deltaproteobacteria bacterium | reverse complement strand
GGAAATAATAAAATATTAGAGAAAATATTTACAACATATAAACCGTAAATATATTATAAAAAAAGTGGTGGTGGAATGATTGAAATTTCACCCTGAAAAATTTTACCCCCATAATAAACAAAAGTAAAAAGTATGTGTGTTCGTATAAAAGACTTGATTGAATATAATTACTTTTAGCACATAAAACTTTAGGTTTCGATTGCCATACGAAATATACAATTTTTTAATATTTTAAATTAAGGCAAGAGTACCAAAATAAAGTCAAGCTTTATTTTTATCTTTTTAAAGACAACACTCCTCCCTGCCGATTCAAACCAGTTTTTTTTAAAACCAAAATTAGTTTCATCTCCCCACAACATTTCGGACAGGTCAATGGGTCCACCTCATAAATTTTCTGAATGAGCCTTGCCCAGTTTTTTCTGAATTCTTTGGAGCATTCATAGGATTCTACAACAAATGATATCCTATCGTCCTGTTTATGCTTGCTGCGGTTTCCCCGGCTGACATTGCTATAATTATAATGTCCATAGTAACAAACCATCTGTTCCCCTTTGTTCGGCACATGCGTGCACATAGCTATCAGCCACTCCAGCGCATGGAACACTTTATTTTGTTTTGGTCAGGTATTCCACTTGACCGATATCTTGATGATAGGTCATTCTTTCCTGGGAGAAAGATGCGCGAATAATATAGCGGGCCAGATTCTCCATGGATTTTTCATTTCGGGGCAAAATGCGCTGCCCGGAGAATACGTTAAATCCGATATGCCGTCATTAATAACGTGATCATTTCTTGAGTGATCTTGCCTTTTGACAGGGCGTGTTTTTTAAGATGACACAAGAATTATTTAATGATACAGAACAATTTAATTGATCACGCATTAGCAATACTAATAATTTTATAAAATTTTAAGCTATTATTTTTGGGATACTTTTCAAAATAAGTAAATATCCGGGTCCAGAGGACCCGGCTTTGGATGAACCCTTTAAAGGGTATAAAGGAAAAATGATATTCCATTAATTGTATGGCACCAAACATACTGTGCTTTAGAATTGTATTTAACACAGATTGATCTTATTTTTCGTGTCTTTGCGAGGAGCACAGCGACGAAGCAATCTCCCATTTTAGATGAGATTGCTTCGTCCGCCTTGGGCGGACTCGCAATGACAAAAATAAAATTTAAACTGTATTACTGTCCATAAAAATCGTTCAGATGGCAAAGCCACTGAACTCTGACCTTGCCCAGAGGGCAAGAATTTCTATACTATATTAAAGAAACTTATTTAGAGCACTTAATCACATAATGAAATCAACAGATAAAAAGACTTTAATTTTTGTAATGGGTATCCAGCGTTCAGGAGGCTCAACCCTTTTAAACGCGTTTAAACGCAATCGGAACATTTCCATTTTAAGAGAAAAAGATAATAAAATATTTGATTATTTTATGCTCAGGCCTGAAAGGGAAATACGGCCTTTCCTTGATAAATCAAAACGCATCGCTTTCATAGAAGCAAAATCTGAAACAAAAAAAAGAGAAGTAGTTGATATTTTGTCCGAGTTTTCTCATTATACTGTTAAAATCATCTGGAATTATCGAAATCCTGTCAACGTCTATTATTCCAGGCTGATAAAATACCCGCATAAGGATTGGGTCGCTGATGAAGTGCAATTTTCTGAAATGTGGAATCAAAGAAATGCCTCTGTGCTTAAAGCTATGGATCAATACCGGGATGACATTGCCATTGTAAAACTTGAAGATCTTGCTGTAAGTAAAAAGGTATTTAAACAGCTTTGTGATTTTATCGGTGTAAAAGGACGGAATACGTTTTATGCTGATAAAATCAATACTGAAAAAGAACTATCAGATACAATAATAAAAAATATAAATAACCATACATCACCAATTCTTAAACAATTGGATCTAAACCGCCGTTTTTCCCCTGACCACTAATAAAATTTAGTTCACTTATTTCTAATTTACCGCTATTATCCTTGACGACACTCGAACATTTCATTATACCTCAATTGAGCGAAAGTTGAGAATGCTCAAGCTTCCCCGGTGACGGGATCTACGTTTCGCTCCAACAAATCATCATTTGAGGTTATAGTTTTCTGCCCATAGATTTTATTTTTAAAACATACTTTAAAAAAAGGACATGTATCCATCTTGATATCTCTAGATTCGGTAACCAAAAAATTCAATTCTATTACCGCTGTCGATGATGTCTCATACACTGTGGCAAAGGGGGAATTTTTCGCGCTTTTAGGACCTAATGGCGCGGGCAAAACAACTATTGTTCGTATGCTCATGGGATTTTCGAAACCGACAATGGGCACACTTCAAATAGATGGTATTTCCACCCAGCATCATTATTCTCGCAATAAGGTGGGGTATCTCGCTGAAAATCACTGTATTCCACCGTTTCTTTCAGGATGGGAATATCTTCTTCGGCAAGCTTACCTTATGGATCTAACCGGCAAAGAGGCTTCCTCTGAAATAGAAGCTCTTCTTGAACGAGTAGATATGTTCAAGGAAAAAAACCAAAAGGCAAGCACCTATTCAAAAGGCATGGCTCAACGCATTGGCCTTGCCTCAGCATTAATGGGAAAACCAAAGCTGTTAATACTGGATGAGCCGGCATCGGGTCTGGATCCCCTTGGCATCAGAGATTTTCGTGAGATTTTAGAAAGTTTGCGCATTGATGGGACTACCATTGTTCTGAACTCTCATTTTCTTTCCGAAGTTGAAAAAATATGTGATTCCGCGGCAATAATGAGCAAGGGAACTATCCTTGTTAAAGATTCAATACATAAAATTGTTCAAAAAGAAGAAACACTGGAAGATGTGTTTGTGAGATTGGTAGATAAAAGAAATGCCTAAAATATTACGTATTGCTATATTTTCTTTACAAGATCAGGTACGCCACAAAAGTTTTTATATCCTTCTCGGCGCATGCATATTGCTCGTTCTTCTTCTTCGTGGCTGCTACAAAGGAAACTTTACCGTAAACAATCAGCAAATCGATAATCTTACGATTGCATGGCATGCTTCCAAATTTGCGTTTCATCTGATTGCAGGGGGGATGATGCTCCTGACAACGCTGCTTTCCATGAACATATTAACCCGGGATATTCAAAACGGCAATATGGTGCTGATGCTATCAAAGCCTATCAAACGCACACATTACCTTTTGGGCCGCATTGCTGGTGTATGGGTCCTTGTCTCTATTTTTATGTTCATCCTGCACCTGACCATTGTCATCATTACCTTTATGAGCACCGGAAATATACTGCCTGAATTCTTTTTAGCGTCCATCATCTGTACAATAAATCTTCTGTTTCTTATCCTGCTGGTAAGCCTATTTTCTCTGTTTCTTCCTGATTTTATAGCGGCCGTTACAGCTATAGGTATCGCAAGTATCAGTTTTATTTCAGACTCTTTCTATATTGCACAACATAGCAAAATGCTTCAATCACTTGCATCATCCGGGATAGAAAACGATATATCCATTTGGAGAGTCCTCTGGCCAAAAACTGCGATGCTTCAATATTATGCCTCATCATTCATCGGCGGAAGTGACTTTAATCCAATGAGCCCAGTGCACCCATTATTAAATATTATTTTTTACATACTTATTTCTTATGTCATACTGATGGTGATATTTAATAGAAAAGAGATTTGACTAAGATAGGCCCATGTTACAGCATAACATTTGCATCTTTCCAGCATTCGTATTTAAATAACCACTTAATATCACATTACGTTTTTTCTTGTTTTTTACACTATATTTAATATCATTGAAAAGTCGTTCTCAATCAGAAACTTTTTAGCTTAAATTGCTATTTCAACTATCTTTTTATTAATCTATTTAATTGAATCGCAAATTGATTACTTTTAAAAGTTTGGAGGAAAACCATGGAAGAAAAGATAACAATTAAAAGACGTATTTTTTTTATAAATAAATCCTTCCAGTTTCGTTTTCTATTTATTGCGGTTCCAATTATGCTGTTGACTGCCATTGCGATTGGAGTGACAATCCCGCTTCTTTATCAATCCGGATTTAAGTGGCGTTTTGTATTTGCCTTCATTGTTTATTCTATTACTCTTAGCCTTTTTTCAATTCTGTATACCCATTCCATTGCGGGGCCTTTGTACAAAATGGGTAAAGTTTTACGTGATATTACCTACGATAAAATCCCTACGAACAAATTTAAATTTAGAGACTCGGATCAATTCCAATGGCTTGCCACTGATTTTGAAAGGTATATTGAAACCAGGCGAAAAGAAATATTATTGAAAGATAAAATCGTTTCCAATTTAGATTTATTAAAAGAAATGGTTAAAAAAAATCAACACTCACCAAATGATTGCGCTGCGGCTGTTGATGAAATCATTAATCTCCTTACAGTCAAAAAACAACCGCCCTCACTGTTTTAAAAAAAAGGCCCTTTTACGGATGACCTTTGTAAAAGGACCTTTTCAATGAATCGCTTTTGCAAACGATTACCCGACCAAGTGCTTATTCGCAAGCCCGCCAATAACTTTTTCTGCGTCATTTACAATCCTATCCACCAATTCCTGAACCGTGGGCAAATCGTCCACACGCTGCGCGCACTCACCGCCTGCGATAAGTGCTTTACTTTCATCACCTGCATATACCGCGTTCATGCCTTCAATTTCATTTTCAATAAGTTTTAACGCGCCTTCTGTCAAGTCGCCTGGCTTATCTAGATAGAGCTCCGGTGTAAACTTTAAAGTGTTCTCCTGATGCTTAAGGCTTGTTGCTGTTTTTACCCATCTCGCAGGTCCGACAAATCCCCTGGCTACCAGTGTACCCCGGTCTCCTGCTTTGACAATACCTTCTTTCCATAGTTGGGCAAAATCACTTTCCTGGGTCGCCAGAAACCGGGTACCCATTTGGGCACCAGCCGCTCCAAGAGTCAAAGCGGCCGCTAAAGACTTCCCGTCACAAAATCCGCCGGCTCCTGCCACTAAAGTATTTGACCCTTCCAAAGCCTCTACAACCGCTGGAAGAAGAACCATTGAATGAACCGGCTCCCATGAGGTATGGAATCCGCCTTCGTGCCCTGACGCAACCACAAGATCTACTCCCGCTTTTTGACAACGCAGCGCGCCCTTTACTGATGGCACAACATGAAGCCATTTAAATCCAGCCCCTTTAATTTTTTCTCCCCAAGGCAATGGATCTCCTGCAGATGTAAAAATCACTTTAAACTTATCTTGTAATTCGGGATTTTCTTTTTTAGCTGCAATAGCAGTATCCATTATGAATTCAGCGCTTTCTTTCATTTCAGCAGATACCATTACATTAATGCCGAAAACCCCTTTTTTGTCTTTAGTACCTTCAATTGTCTGATTAAATATTTTTCGTAAAATGGTTTCATCGTCATCATCAGGGTTCGCGCCGCCTGTTTCGGCAAATGATTTAAAAATTCCCGGCTGTGTGTCTCTCGAAGTAATTCCGCTGGTTGAAAGCAATCCAAGAACACCCGCATTTGCCGTTGCGATGCATAATTTGTTATTGCTGAAAGGGCCCATACCAGCCTGGATAATCGGATATTTAATTTCTAAGAAATCACATAGTTCTGACTTAAGCATTTTTTTGTCTCCTTTA
>JAFDFT010000182.1 GCA_019309685.1 Deltaproteobacteria bacterium | reverse complement strand
ATCAGATATTTTAATTCCATCTATATATTCAGCGGTAAGCACACAACACGTTGTCAGTTCACGGTAAACTTTTGGGATATATACGGTAGTATCTTCCAAAAATTGGCTGGCAACCCGCTCCATGCTTGATGCTTCTATGGTATAATCCAGTTCTTTTTCAAGCGCCCTGGCAAACTCTTCTACGATTTTGACCGGTCTTTGCAGCGCCATCTCTTCAATATGCCGCTCCATAAGAGTTGCCAGATGAAGCATGATCTCCAGATCGACCTCTATTGTTTTTTTAATTTCCGGACGTTGTACTTTGACAGCAACATCATCTCCATCCTTTAGTTTTGCTCTATGAACCTGACCCAATGAGGCGGATGCGATGGGGATTTCATCAAATGCTTCAAATGCTTCTAAGAGGGGACGGCCGAACTGATTTTCAACAATCTCTTTGGCTTCTGAGAAAGGAAAAGACGGTACCTCGTCTTGAAGCTTGGAAAGTTCTTGAATAAAGTCAACAGGAACAAGATCCGTACGTGTGGAAAGAATTTGACCTAACTTGATATAGGTGGGACCCAGCTCTTCAAGTGCCATTCGCAGTCTTTCCGCCCTGGAAAGCTTTTCAATACGCTCACGCCGGTTTCGGGAGATCATTTTCAAGCCGATTTCAATGTATTGGTCGATCTTTAACAGTTCAACCAGGTCACCAAAGCCATACTTAAAAAAGACAGCCAGAATCTGACGATACCGATTAAAGTGCCTGTAGGTTCGGCCAATAACACCGATTTTTCTTATACTGATCATGATCTCACAATCCCGATAAGCGTGATACGCGCATTTTTAAGAATGTTTATGTTGGTTTTTAGACAGAACCAATGAATCTCTCCGCAGCAAGCTACGGGGTATCAAAATGGATGATGGCCTATTTGCCCCCCTCACCCTACCCTCTCCCCAAGGAGAGGGTATTTGTGGTGACCCTGTAGCCAAGGCTACAGGGAATAATCAAGTTAAATCATCAGAGCCCCGGATTATTCCTTACTAATCGCTTTTTTCAAGTCCCTTATTTCTTTTTTGAGCCCCTTTATTTCGTCCCCGGTAACCACATCCATTTTCTTTAAGATCTCTTTTACAGTCTTCTCAACCTGGCCTTCAAGTTTTTCCTGTGTCTCATCATATTTCTGTTTCACTTCATCCAAAAATTTTTTCCCGTCTGTCTCTGACATCTCCATTTTTTTTTCAATGTCTTTGGCAAGATCAACCAGTTCATCCTTGGCTACCAGTGCAAGGCCGATGCCCGTGAGCATGGTCCGTTTTACGAGTTCTAACATCATAGAACCTCCTTTTGTCCTTTACTTGATTTTACCGATAATGGCGCTGGCGATGGTATTTTTCTGGATCTCTTTGGTTCCCTCATAGAGCTCTGTGATCTTTGCATCTCTGGCAAAACGCTCAACTTCGTACTCAGCGATATATCCGTACCCGCCATGCAGTTGAATCGCTTCATCGGCAACCTCTACTGCCGTACGAGCGGCATACATTTTGGCCATGGATGTCAGTTTTGGATCAATGCGCCCCTGGTCATAATTCCATGCCGCTTTATACGTAATCAGCCTGGCCAGCTCTATCTTTGTGGCCATATCCGCCAGTTTGTGTTGATTGACCTGGAATTGGGCAATCTTCTGCCCAAACTGTTCTCTCTGCTTTACATAATCAAGCGCCCGGTCATACGCGCCCTGTGCGGTCCCCAATGCCTGCGCGGCAATTAAAATCCTGCTTTCATCAAAAAACTCCAGAACCTGATAAAAGCCTTTTCCCTCCTCTCCAATGATATTCTCCAGCGGCACCCTAACGTCCTTGTAGTTCACCTCCGCTGTGGCCGTTGTCCGAATTCCCATTTTATCACCAACGTCCGTTGCTGTAATACCCTTTGTTTCGGCATCAACAAGAATCATGCTAATCCCTCTGTAAGAAGGTTTTGCATCCGGATTTGTCTGGCAAAGAACCACATAAAACCCTGAAAATCCGCCGTTGGTAATAAATGTTTTTGTTCCATTAACGACCCATTCATCACCGTCTTTCTCAGCCGTTGTGTTCATAAATGTTATGTCTGAACCGTGATCGGGCTCAGTAAATGCTCCGGAAGAAAGCATTTTCCCTTCTGCTACCGGAATCAGCCATTTCTCTTTTTGTTCGTCACTGCCGAAACGTAAAATACACTCGGACGCAAATGAGGATAGAATCAACGCGCATCCAATACTTGAGTCTCTACTGCAAAATTCTTCCGCAACAAGGATGTTTTCTACCACACCAAGCCCCTGGCCTGAATATTTTTCCGGATAATGAATGCCTATAAAGCCCAGGTCCGCGGCCTTTTTCCAGATCTTTGTCGGGAATTCATGCTTTTTATCAAGCTCATAGGCCAGATCCTTATCAAATTCACCTTTGGCAAAATCCCGCGCTGCTTTTTGTATTTCCAGTTGTGATTTATTCAGTTCAAAGTCCATTCACATACCTCCAATATTATTTTTTTTATGATAAATAAAAAATTTGCAGCCTGTCAATATTTCACTTTATCTATTTGTACTTATACATTAAAGCGCAAAACATTTACCATATGGGCTATGTTATTGCAAGGAATTTGCCTTTTCCGCTAAACCCTTCTTTATCTAACCGGCTAATATATTTATACTTGAATTTTGAACGAATTGGAGGCTTTCATATGCCCCGCAAGCGGGATTTCGCTTGCGCTCAACAAGGCGACGCATCTAAGGGTGAAGCTATAGTGAACTATTGCGAACCCTTAGTAACGACGCATATGGATGTCTCCGATTCGCCCATCGGGTGAAAATTGATGAGAAAAAGAGTGAATACCCCTTTTACCATATGGGTAAAATGCTATAAGTTCAAAATATTTTTGGAACGATGTTAATGACTAATTGAAAAAGATTCTCATCTATTTTCATGCAAGATTCAGGTTATAATTTCTTTTATTTGATCATCGTTCTTAAATATCGTATTAAGAAATGGAACAAACTAAACTTTTACTTGTCTAATTAAATGAATAAAAAACCGGACCAGCTTAACAAAGTTTTAAAAGATGACGCTGATCTTATCCGTGCTTTTCAGTCCGGCAATAAGCGTGCGTTTGATGATCTGGTACTTACACATAAAGATAAAATATTTAATCTTTGCTATTGGTATTTACAGGATTATCAGGAAGCGAACGAGCAGGCCCAGGAAACATTTATTAAGGTTTTTAAAGCCTTAAAGAATTTCCGGTTTGAATCGTCTTTTTCAACCTGGCTTCACAGAATTACCGTGAACACATGCAAAAATAAAATTAAGTCGCTGGAATACCGGTTCCGGGAAAAAACGGATTCACTTGACAATCCTGAAATGGCGGATCATTTTAACCCTGGTGATGGAATCTCGGATGAAATCCATTCGCCAGACGTAGCGCTTGAAAAGAAGCAGCGATCGGCCTCTGTTCGAAAAGCGATCAACGGTTTGCCTGAGGCAAAAAAAACTATGATTGTTCTTCGAGATATAGAGGGGCTTTCGTATGAAGAAATCGCGGATATTACAGGTCTTAAACAGGGCACTGTGAAGTCTAAGCTCGCGAGAGCCCGAGAAGATTTGAAAAATAAATTAAAGGGAGCATTCTAAAATGAAGTGTTCCAATATAAAACTTCTTTTATCTGAATATATCGATAAATCCTTGAACGCGCAAACCCGTTCTTTGGTTGAACAGCATCTTAAGGATTGTGAAACGTGTCAAAATGACTATGTGGTTTTAAAAAACATCATCAGCGATCTGGGCGAACTTCCAAAGGTAAAAGCACCGGATGATTTTTTAGATAACCTTCACGCGCGGATGGACTCCCGATTTGATATAAAAAAAATCGCGCGGACATTATTTGTACCTTTTAAGATCAAAGTTCCGCTTGAGCTTCTAACCGCTGCGGCTACTGCTGTTCTTATTATTTTCTTCGTAAATGTTTTTCAACAGGAAAGGCCGCTTACAGATCTGCTATATAATCAAAAAGCGGAAAGACTTAACGATACCTCATTGCCTGCAGATAAGTTTGGAGCTACAGCAACCCGGCAGCCCTCTCAGGATAAGGGCCGTTTAGAGAAAAGAAGTGTAGGCGGTAGCCAGCTAAAAGAAAAACAAGCAGAGAAAGAAAGTTCCAAAGTAGCGGTTTCAAAAGTCGCAAAAGGAAAAGATTCCACAACTTTTACATCAGCGCCTGCACCTGTAGCAGAGGAAACAAGAGCTGGCTATCTAGAAAAAAAAGAATTGGAAAAACCAATCGAGTTGGCTCTCCTTCTAGATACCGAAGGGGTATACAAACCTGATGCTACCTTTGCAGATAATGAGAAAAAAGATCAAAAGCTTAGTGAAACGATATCTGAACCAAAATTAAAAAGGAAAATGTCCGCTAGTGATTTTGCTGCATTAAAAGCATCTACCGATGCTGATTCCAAAACTCCTTTAAAGCCCGGCAGTGCCAAAAAAATGAATGGTGTACCAACAAAACCCGAAAAAGAAGAGGAAGGATCGGCCCTGGAAAGCGTAGCTGAAGTGGCGGCACCCGTACAATCAATAGATGAACGTATTAAAGCTATAATTCAAAATAACTCAGGAAGAGTCATATCTGTAAATTATGATGAGCAAAAACAGCTTCCGGTATCGATAATGGCTGAAATACCATCATCCCGTATCAAATCATTTTATTCACAATTAAGCCACATCGGCCGACTCAAACAACCCCTTCCGGTTATCGATGAAACAACCACAGAACCACTGCGCGTTAATATTCTTCTTATTCCGGCACCTTAAATCCTCTTTTTCTATTAAAACTAATATTTAAGACTCTTAAAAATCGATGTTAGTTTTTTCAAACCGCCTCAGCCCAACCAATAGAGACCTTTGAAAAACAGTAATTTTTGTTCAAGTTCCAGGAAGCCGATAATTTTAACCACAGGAATACATTAAGTATTTCGAGGATTAAAATTTGAGGCTGACGCCGAGATTGGGCAAAAAGTGCGATTTTTCAATGGTCTCTTGGAACTTTTTTGACATTTATTTGTCTAAACACCCAAACGGCAAAAAAATTTAAAAAATTAAATCACAAATACCCGAAAAAGGAGGCAAAAATGTCAAAAATTATTAAAACTGCAATACTTATTTTCGCTGGTTTTGTTTTCACCACTAGTAATATTTACGCAAAACCTGAAATGTCTGATGACAGAACCTTATCTCCCTATTTTTTTGTTAAAAGTGACGATCCGGAAACAGATCAACTCCCTTTAAAATCAACTTCAGTAAACGTAAATGTGGCTGGCGTCATCGCGGATGTCACCGTTAAGCAGGTGTATAAAAACCAGGGACACTATCCGCTTGAAGCGATTTATGTGTTTCCGGCTTCCACCAAAGCAGCCGTTTACGGGATGAAAATGACTATCGGTGAACGAACCATCATTGCCAAAATTAAAAAACGGGAAGATGCCAGACAGGACTATGAGCGTGCAAAACAGCAAGGGAAATCCGCATCCTTACTGGAACAGCATCGACCCAATGTGTTTCAGATGAATGTCGCCAATATTTTACCGGGTGATGTTATAACCGTAGAATTAAAATATACGGAACTCCT
>JAFDFT010000181.1 GCA_019309685.1 Deltaproteobacteria bacterium | reverse complement strand
ATCACCAACTAAAACCCTAATTTTCTTTATTTTGCTGATTGTACTTGTTATCGGATTATCCATTATTTCTAACCAATTATGGCAAGACAAACCCGAAACACTGCCTGAGTTTGATGAATTAATTATCTCTGAAGAAATGACTATTACTGAATTTGGTCAAGCCAATAATCTGGCGAACCCTATGCTAAAAGAAGTTTTTGATCTTAAAACAAAAGAAGATATTAAAAAACAGTTAAAGGAATACGGATCTTCTGAACAAATCTCATCCCTGATTGTTAAAAATATGGCTTTGGCGGCTGAGCATTCGACCAAAAACTGGATAAAAATCCCATTAAAATTCGGGGTCTGGATTATTTTTTTAATTACTCTTTTCCTCATTTTTCGAAAACGTGAAATTTCACAGACTTTAAGAAAAAGGATCCTTTTTATTTCCATTTTAGTCTTCGGCGTTGCATTGGGGTCTGATCCCAGCCCAATGGGTACTGTCAAAGACGCCATTCACCTTTACGCGCATGCTGGAGCCATTTTCCCGCCTCGGATGATTGCGCTAGCGGTTTTTTTGCTGATTGTATTTCTAGCCAATAAATATATTTGCGCCTGGGGATGCCAGGCGGGTACTCTTCAAGACTTAATATTCCGTATAAATCAGACGCCAAAATATAAATCTGTTATCGGCCGACAAATCAAACTACCCTTTTTCTTCACCAACACGGTGCGGTTTTTGTTTTTATGTGTCTTTACCGTTGTTGCTTTTTTGTGGGGCATTGACATCATTGACCCTGTTGACCCTTTCAAGATCTATAAACCTGCATTTTTAGGCATCATCGGTACTGGTTTTGTTGGCACCCTTTTATTGCTAAGCCTGTTTATCTATAGACCCTGGTGTCACCTATTTTGTCCTTTCGGGCTTGCCGGATGGCTTGTTGAAAAAATCAGCCGGGTTAAAATTAGTGTTGATTACGAAACCTGTATTGCCTGTCAGAAGTGTGCTTCTTCCTGTCCGTCCACGGTGATGGCAGCCATATTAAAACGCGACAAAAAAACGATACCCGATTGTTTTTCATGTTACACGTGCACGCAGGTTTGCCCTACAGATTCTATCCGGTTTTCAACTGGAAAAAGAACCAATCCCCCTACTGGACATTTTGATAAAAAAGAAAAAGCAGATAGAATATCGAGTTAAAGCTTTAGCATGAAAGATGAAAAAGAAAATATAAAGTTAGACAAACCCCTTTCTAAAGAAAATGCGAGAACTAAATATAAAAAGCTTTCACCTGAAGAGAAAGAGCAAGCTTCGAATAAATTCGAAGACCTTGTAGAAGCAAAGATTCAAAAAGCCATAGCAGATGGAGAATTTAAAAATCTTCGAGGTAAGGGAAAACCTATCGATTTAGGCAGGTATTATAGTATGCCGGGACATCTTCGCCTGGGATATCAAATATTAAAAAACGCGGGCTATATTCCTGAAGAAGTAAGGCTTAAAAAAGAAATCGAAGTTATCAAGGAAAAGATACGTAAAACCAAATCTGAAAACAAGAAAAATAAATTATTGAAAGAACTGTCCGACATCTCTCAGCAGTTTAATTTTTACATGGAATATAATAAGAAATTTAAATGATATTTATTTTTTTATGCGGTTATCCGCAAATGACAAGTGAACATCATTTGTCATACCCCGGTTCATCCGGGGTGTCCAGATGCCAACGTATTCTATACATCCTTTTGTTTGTTAAAGTATAAACTTAATAATTTTATCTGTAACTCTGGATCACCCGGTCAAGCCGGGTGACGACGGCAGTGTATACGGGTGATGACCGTTATGTACATTTTTCTTTCTGGTTATCTAAAAAGCCAAAATTATCGGAAGAATCCATAAAAATACATTCACTTGTCTTTTGCGAATAAACGAATTTTTTAATACATTTGATCATTGCTGCTTATGAGTAAACGCTTTACCAGAATTTTTACTAATAAAACAATCGCCCTTCTTGCTGTCATTTTTATTGCCATTGAAGCCGTCCCGACGATTGGTACGAATCCAAATCCAATTATATTTTCGAAAGTTGCGCTTTGGGTATTTGGGGCCATTTTCGTCTGGATGAATAAAGACTGGGCCGCTATCTATTTGGCAATCCTTGCCATGATTTATTTTGTTATTGATATCGTTCTTCCAATACCAAGACTGGTATCCGCAATTAAATCTATGCCTCCTCAACTCACTGCATATAATGAGTATATTCCTCATATTATTATCCTAAGCATGATCATAGAGATTGTTTTTCTTTTATGCTTCATTTATCATGGAGTTATTATTTTTCAAAAAAAGTTAAAGACAAAATGAATTGGGATCATTATCGAAAAAAGTGCTGATCCTAAAATAACGCACCGATATATTACAGCTTATGAATATTGAAATATTAATCAACGCTCTTGCCGCTTATTTTGTTATTGTAGATCCCATTGGCGCTGCACTTATTTTTCACAGCCTAACGTCAACTTATGAAAAGAAGCGCGTAATTCATATGGCCCTTCGCACCATTGTCATATCTTTAACCATTATCTTTTTATTTGGCTTCTATGGTGAACCTATCTTGTTAAAACTAGGCATTACTATTGAAGCGATCAAGGTTTCCGGTGGTCTGCTTTTATTTTATACCGCCTTTAGAATGATTGTAAAAAAAGAAATCACCGAAGATCCGCTGGATGCCAAAGATGACATCTCGGTTTATCCCATGTCCATCCCTTTAATAGCCGGACCCGGATGCCTGACTTTAACCATTTTGCTTTTTTCTGAAGCCCATACTTTTGAAAACCTATTTTCTCTGGTCCTGGCGGTTTTACTTATTTTCACCTTAACCTTAATCGCGTTTATCTTTTCAAATTATCTTCGTGCCATTATTCGCAAAACCGGTGATGATATATTAAAAAGGCTTTTGGGGATTATTCTAGCTGCTTTGTCGGTTCAATTCATTGCGGATGGAATCAAGCAGATCGCCGGATAGATTTCTCTAAATAATATTTACATCTGATCGTCAAAAAATCCCTTTTAGAACTTTAAATTTTCAATAAAAAACCTAACATTAGGAAAACTACTATGAAATTTAACGTAAAAGCATTTTCGATTACATGCGGCCTTTTATGTGGACTTGGGCTCTTTTTTTTGACATGGTGGATTATTCTTTTTGACGGGGCTTCTCAGGAAGTTACCATTATTGGACGTGTTTATCGCGGTTTTTCAATCAGCCCGCTAGGAAGTATTATAGGCTTTTTCTGGGCACTGACAGATGGCCTTATCGGCGGTGCTATTTTTGCCTGGGTTTACAATTTTGCTGATTCGAAACTTTCAAAATAAAAATAGTGTCCAAAAAAACTGACCATCCTGATAGGATTTCCGAACCACACAACCGCATATATCATGGCTGCCCCTGAGGTAATTCCAGTTGAAGATTCATCAGATAGCTGTGGCTGATCAAATTTGTATTTGAACATATAAAATTATCAATTCTTAGCCCCTTTTCCAATAATGGATTGGGTGAAAGGATATATGGCTTGAATACAAATTTTTGTAGGGAAAAACAAAAATTGTAATAGCCTTTAAAAATAACAACACTCTTAACTATTTAATAATAAAATAAATCTATAAAGTAACGCACAATTTTAAAAAATGGCCTGAGTTTTGCATCCACTTTAAGTAAATGCTGTTTTGCCCCTGTATACCTTAAATATTGGAGGAGTGTTGAAATGAAAAAGGTTATTATTATCTTTTTTTTACTTGTTACTGGTTATTTTGTCTTTCAGCAATATAGTAAAACGCTTAGTAATGAAGATTTTGACGATGAAGAGGATGAATACACCTATGAAGAAGCCTTACCTGCCATGCCCGCATCATGCAGCGATTTGGCAATGCATTATGAAAACGCATACTATGGAACGAGAAGCGGTGATGTATCTCACAGCCAAAAGGTATTCGCGTTTCGAAAATTTAAGTCCTGCCTGAGGGAAGAAGGTTTTTCAGATGAGGAAATCGATGCGACAATCGATGAAGCTGACCAGAATGCGAAAAAAAAGCTGAAACAGGATGGATATCTTAAATAAGATATTGCTGTTTTGATCATTTACTATGTATGTTAGATTCATCATTAAAGCCTGAACTTTTTTCGAAAAGGAGGATAATGACACAGCAAATGGCAATTTGGGGTATTGGCCTCAAATTCGCGCTTTTTTCTCTTCTTTATTTTATTTGCGCCTTAATCGTTCATTTTGTTTTTTACCCGTTTTTTGTAATTGAAAAAATTCCCTATACGTTGCTGGTTGCGGCAGGTATTGTTTTGATGGGTATTGGTATTCCCATTTGGATTATTTCAGTCAAAGCCGTTGTAAAGGGTTTTTCAGAAGGAATCCTTGTCACCGAAGGCATTTATGCCATATGCCGGCATCCGCTATACGGACAAGCCATTTTTTACACGTTCCCTGGACTTTTAATGTTTTTTAAGTCTTATATTCTTTTCACATTGCCCCTGTTTATGTATTTTCTGTTTAGAATCCTCATCTCTGCAGAAGAAAAATATCTTCAAGAAAAATTTGGAAACGCTTTTGTTTATTATATGAATTCCGTAAATATGAGTTTTCCTAAATTTTGGAAAATGTTTAAGTAGTATGCCTTTTAAAGCGGTCATTTTCGACCTGGACGGAACATTGCTCGATACACTCCAGGATCTTGCCAATTCATACAACCGCGTACTGAAGAAAATGGGATTTCCAACCCATCTTGTAGACGCTTACCGATATTTTGTTGGAGAAGGCGCCAGAGTATGCATGACTCGCGCGCTACCTGCTGAAAACCGAGATGTCGTTACAATCGATACTTCTCTTCAAATGTTTCTAGATGATTACGCTCAGAACTGGAATATCTATACCAAACCATATAAGGGTATTCCGGAAATGCTTAAAGCACTTTCAGAATTGGATCTTAAAATGGCCATTCTTTCGAACAAACCTCAGGAAGACACTGAAAAATGTGTCAAAAAATTTCTTTCAAACTGGAAGTTTGAAGTAATCTTTGGCCAGAAAGATTCCGTACCTAAAAAACCCGATCCAACCGCAGCTTTAGAAATTTCACGACTTCTCGGAGTACTGCCTGAAGAATTTTTTTTTATCGGTGATACGCCGATTGACATGAAAACAGCGACAGCGGCTGGAATGGTTCCGTTTGGCGTTTTATGGGGTTTCCGTTCTATTGACGAACTTATTAAAAGCGGCGCACGGGCAACGATAAAAACCGCAACAGATATACCGTCACTTGTCAGATGCTAATATACATGCAATGCATTATCGCTTTTTTCTGACAATTTAAAAAACATCTGGAAAAACTACGCCTCTTCCGCTAGAATTATTTATTATTATAGATATCAGGTCCCAAAGGCGAAATATTATTTTAAAGCCCGTGAAACTATGAATTTCTCTATCAATGAAAAACTTAGAAATGGCTCAAACCTACGGTTTCTCTGAAGGTCTTGTGCCTGGTATTGCCATCTACGCGTATATGGCGCACCCGATAGCAATGACGCTGGGAATAGACTGGCTGAAAAATGGTACAATAAACGCCAAATTTATTAAACCCGTATATCATGGAGAAACAATACACATTCATTGTCAGGTAGTCACTTTACATCCATTATCATTTGAAATTAACGTCATTAACTCTAAGGATATCCTGTGCGCTGTTGGAAATGCCGGTTTTTCAAATACTAATCCCGTTCTTTTACCTGCAGATTACCCTGATCATCCACTGCCCCATCCAGACAACCTTTATCCTGCAAGATGCCAGTCTATTTTACCCGGAACCAGACTTGGCGATATTTCTTTACAGTTTGACGATGATGATCCTGAAGCCTACTTTTTTGAAAATATCCAAAAAACATTACCCATATTTCAAAACCCGGATTCAATTCTTCACCCAGCCGTTATTTTGCAGTTTGCAAATCTCATTGTTATTAAAAATATCAATGTCGGCCCCTGGATCCATGTTTCCAGCAATGTGACAAATTACGCTCCTGTTTTTCATGGCAGCCAATTCAGGATGAAGGGTAACGTAATAGATTCATACCAGAAAAAGGGGAACGATTTTCTTGTTTTAGATCTTGCTGTTTTTAACAAAAACAATGATCCAGTTGCCCATATTGAACACAGGGCTATTATACGACTTAAATAAACCATGAAAATATCGTACCAATACTTTTAAACCCTTTTTTACTATTGCCAACTCATGATTCTTCCATCGGTTACTTTAACTTAAAAGGAGCAAAACGAATAACGCTTTTAAAAAGAGGTTAAAAAATGAAACGATTCTTTTTTTTGATAATAATTCTTCTTGTAACACCAAACGCGTCTAATGTTCTTGCCGAGCCCCAAAAAGACATCTTGGATATTGCAAGCGGGGCTGTTTTGCTTTCATCAAGCAGTCAATACAGTCAAACATGGGCGTCTCTTCTGCTTTTAGATGGTACGACCTCAACAGGATGGTGCAGCGCTGAAGGCAAAGCTTTTCCGAATACGTTTATTATCGAACTGTCCCAGCAATACAAACTAAATGAGTTTGTTATTGATAATACAAATACCCAGGAAGGAGGAAATCCCGGAATCTCTGCTCGCAAGTTTATTTTGTACGGATCCATTGCTTCTTATCAAGACGGATATAAAAAGATTTTTGAGGGTGAGGCCGAGAAAGGCAAACGAAAAGTTTTTTCTTTTAAAACGCCCACTCAAGCGCAATGGCTCAAATTTACTGTTCAATCAAACTGGGGTGACGCAAAATATACTGAAATAATGGAACTCGAAGCATACGGAGATAATGTTAATAAGACCGATACAGCAAAAAAAGTTGATGGTGTTTATCATACCAATTACAACCTTTTTCAACTGAAACAACAGGGCAATAAAGTTCAGGGCTGTTATGACCACGATAATGGCAAATTATCGGGAACTACAAACGGTCGTGTTATACGATTCCAATGGGCAGAAGACGGCCCACAAGTTGGAACGGCCATTATGGTCCTTAATTCCGACCGCTCTTTTTTAAACGGCCTGTGGTATGAAAATGGCAGTTATCGCGGTTTGTGGTATGGAAATCTGGTGACTGATGGGAGAAAACCCCGATGCAAAGTTCAAAATATAGATGACACTCTTGGAGAATCTCTGGATAATACTGGCCGTGCGATTCTTTATGGAATTTATTTTGAAATTGATTCTGCAACGTTAAAACCTGAATCTACTGAAACACTTCATCAGGTTTTTAAAACTATAAAAACTAAACCCTCCCTTAAACTCACCATTGAAGGACATACAGATGCCCAGGGCAGTGATCAGCACAATCAGACGCTTTCTCAGGAACGTGCTCAATCGGTACTAGACTGGCTAATTAAAAATGGAATCGATCCTGCCCGGTTAAGTGCAAAAGGTTATGGCGAATCAAGACCTGTTGCTGATAACAGCAGGCCGGATGGAAGAGCGTTGAATCGAAGAGTGGAAGTATCAGTCCCCAAATAGTGAACATTGGGAAAAAAGCATTTGTCCTTTTAACTATTTACGGTTAAACTAGATCATTATGAAAAGCAATTTCATACATATTCTTTTCATGATTTTTTTACCTTTCGCGATGGCTTGCTCGGACGCCGGTTCTGATTCCCATAATCCAGCAGCAAGCTCTAATGCCAATTGGCAAAAATTGGATAAAGGGCTTGAGCTTGGCCGATTTAATGCTGTTAATCCATCAGAAACAGGTAAGGCTAGGGTTCATATTTTACGAATTGACCCACATCTATATCAATTTCAGCTTATTAACGCATCTGCTGCAAAAAATGGTCATAAGCAGTCTGCAAAAAAATGGTGCCAAAAATACAATTTGATTTCAGCCATTAACGCCAGCATGTATCAAAAAGATCACAAAACAAGCGTATCTTTCATGCGTTCTAAAAACCATATTAACAATGCCTTTGTTTCAAAAGATAAAACTATTCTCGCGTTTAATCCCAAAAAAACTTCTGATCCGCTTGTTAAAATGATTGACAGAGAATGTGACATTGGCATTGATAACAAGTACAGAGTGCTGTTTATTCATACCCCTTCTCCTTACAGCGCTCATGATTTTATTAATACCTTGCTAGTTCTTCCTATTCAGATTACACAGGCCATGTATGTTGAGGGGGGGCTGGAGGCACAATTATATATTCAAACAGATGAACAAACATTTGAATTTACCGGAGGATATGATGTAGATTTTAAAGGAAATACTCAAATCGCAAGGCCCATCCCTAATGTTATTGGAATCAAAAAGCGAACAGTTTACCAAGATAAAAGGAACATGTTATATGAAAACTAAATATTTTTGTTTATTTCTTCTTCTAACTTTGCTTTCTGACAACCATGCTATAAGTCAAGATACCTTTACCAATTCTATTGGCATGAAGTTCGTTTATATAAAGGCCGGTACATTTATCATGGGAAGTCCTTTAAAGGAGGCTCAACGTATTTTAGAAGATTATCCCCATGAAAAACAAATCGATGAAAGAGAGCATAAGGTTACTTTAACGGACGGATATTATATCCAGACAACGGAAGTCACACAGCGTCAATGGAAGGAAGTAATGGATAGTAACCCTTCATTTTTCATCGGCTGCGGAGATAATTGCCCTGTAGAAAATGTCTCCTGGATAGATGCACAATCATTCATTCAAAAGCTCAATGCTCGCGAAAATACTAACGAATATATGCTCCCGACAGAAGCGCAGTGGGAATTTGCCTGCAGAGCCGGCAGCAGAACATCTTATACAAACGGTAAAATGATTGGTTTGGATAATGATTTAAACCTGGATGTGGTCGCATGGTATCTTGGCAACTCCGATAAAACCGTCCATCCTGTCGCGACAAAAAAGTCTAATCGATGGGGTCTGTACGATATGCACGGAAATGTTTTAGAATGGGTCGCCAATTCAAAATATCGATATCCTTCATACCAAGTTAAAAATCCTCCCATAGTTTATCTTGATTCAGGATCGAAACGTGTTTATAGAGGCGGTAGTTGGGGAGATCCGCCCTATGCATGCCGCTCAGCATATCGCAAAGAAGCGGAAAAAAGTTATCGGCATAAAAATTTGGGATTGAGACTTATAAAACGCGGAGGCTCCAGATAAAAAACAACAACTTCTATTTTCAATTTCCTTTGTTGGTGGAATTAACTTTGGAAAAAAAGATAAACCCGTTAATGGCTCATTTCCATTCAGTTTTTTTATAGTTGCTTTATTCGCGTTATTTCTTTTATTTAACTTTGCGGTTATACTTATTCACAATATTTATTTGTTTCTAATTAAAAAGAAAAATAATCAGCTTAAACTAGTCGAATAAGGATTTCATGCCATGCCCGATCAAATAACCATACCTGTCTGGATATTTTTGATTCTTCTTATCGCTGCTATTTTATCTATTCTTGACCGTATTTTTATTCCCAGTATCCGGTGGTTTCTGAGGCGAAGAATTTACAAGGTGATTGATGAAATCAGCACCCGGCTTGATATTGGTATACGGCCCTTCCAGCTTACAAAAAGACAGGTGTTAATTGACCGGCTTGTGTATGATCAAAAAGTAGTAGAAGCCATTCACGCTCATGCGAAAGAAAGTTATTCTCCCTATGAGGTCGTTCAGGCCGAAGTTATTAAATACGCTAAAGAAATTGTCCCATCTTTTAATGCATATCTCTATTTCCGAATAGGATATTGGCTGGCCAAAAAAATTGCCAGGCTGCTGTATAGGGTGCGGTTTGGTTTATATGATAAAGATGAATACGAGTCCGTAAACCGTGACTCAACTGTTGTTTTTGTAATGAACCATCGAAGTAATATGGATTATATTCTTGTTGCTTTTCTCGCAGCAGAACGAACCACCCTGTCATATGCAGTCGGCGAATGGGCTAAAATATGGCCGTTACAGACATTAATACGGTCCATGGGAGCTTTTTTTGTAAGAAGAAATTCCGGCATCCCTCTATACAGACTGGTACTTGAACGCTACGTTCACATGGCGACCCGGGAGGGAGTATGCCAGGCGGTTTTTCTTGAAGGAGGACTCAGCCGTGACGGCCAGTTACGAAATCCAAAATATGGCTTTATCGATTATATGTTAAGAAGTTTTGATCCGGAAAATGACCGTGACATTATTTTTATCCCAGTCGGCATCAACTATGACAGAACTCTAGAAGATCGAAGCCTGTTATACGGACTCAACCCGGCCGCAAAAAAACGAAGCATGTGGTTTGTAATTAAAACCACATTTGGCTTTATTATTCACAATCTGATTTTAATGATATTTCGGAAATGGCGTGACTTTGGATACGCGTGTGTAAACTTTGGCCCAAGTCTTTCCGCAAAACAATATTGTCAAGACCACGGCCTTAATTTCAGCAAACTCAATCGTTCTCTTCGGTTTAAAGAAGTTGAAAATGTATGCAAAATACTCATGAATTCCATTCAGCATATCATTCCGGTTCTTCCTGTTGCGCTTGTGTCTGCAGTTTTTATCGAATCTTCCGGAAAGCCTATGAGTGAATTCGATGTAAAGGCAAAGGTTCATCATGTTATTGAAGAAACCAAGAAAAAGGGAGGGCGTATTTATCTTTCCAAACGATCAAGCGAACAGTCCATTACTGATGCCATTGAAATGCTTAAATTAAGAAAAATGATTGTCGAATCAGAGGGCCGGTTAACTGCGGACCCAAATTCGATGGACGTTTTAACCTATTATGCCAATGCTATTCTTCATTGGCGGAATTAATATTTTTTAGTTGCAAACATGACGAAAACCGATTCAGTTTTTGAGCAAACATATCAGCACTATTTAACGCAAATATCTCAACTGAATCTTATAGATCTAAAAGAAAGACTCGGCATACGGATACATGACAACCAAGCCATCGTTGAGGTATTTGGCCAACCCCACCGTATTTCAGGTGAAGGAATCATTGGACCATCTGAAAAGCGGCCATCCTTTGATATTTGTATAATCCTTAGTAAATATATTTTATTGTGCCCTGATTTACCAACCCAAAAAAAAGGCTGGGTATCTTTTAGAGATTTTAAAGATTCCGGGCCTCTTCTGAAATTTTATGCAAATGATGTTGAAAAAGCCATTGCGGATCGATTTTCAGGAAAAATCAACACGCTTAAAGAAAACGGCAAAACCATAGGTGGATATTCTCCGAATCTTGAGCTTTCTTATGATTTTTGCATGCAGTTTGATGTCCTTCCGAAAATTCCGCTTTTGTTATTATTTAACGACGCGGATAATGAATTTCCCGCTGCCTGCTCTGTCCTTTTTCAAAATGATGCGGAAAAATACCTGGACGCGGAATGTCTTTCAATGGTTGGCGTATTGCTCTTGACTCGCCTGAGAAAAGCCTCACCAGTTTAATCGAACATCGTATGAATATATCAAATAAACAGAAAGATAAAGACAGTTATGTAGTTGGTGTAATCTCAGACACCCATGGGTTAATAAGAAAAGAAGTAACTTCCGCCTTTAAAGGAACCGACCTCATCATTCATGCCGGCGATATTGGCAGCCCGGATGTACTCGCTGAACTTAAAAAAATAGCTCCCGTCAAAGCGGTGAGAGGCAATATGGATGCCGGCGGGTGGGCGTTTAAACTGCCTGCTTCAGACATTATTGAAATAGGTGAGGTTTTACTTTATGTTCTTCATGATGTTTATAATCTGGATTTGGACCCCTCAGCAGCAGGCATACACGCTGTTATTAGCGGCCACACCCATCGGTCTTCATCGGAATATAAAAAGGGTGTGCTCCATCTTAATCCCGGGACCGCTGGCCCATTTAAACCTCCGGTTACTGTGGCTCGCCTCAAAATAAATAAGAAGTCAATTAAGCCTTATTTTATTGAATTAATGGATAGGAATTCGTAAATCACCTAACGAATTCTCATTTTTATCATTTGGACGCGGGTTCGACTCCCGCCGCCTCCACCAGAGTAACTTTTAACCAGATGCGGATCGAGGACTCCCTGTTCACTTGTCAGTTACTCGTTACCATTTACTATTTACTATTCACTCGTCACTATTTACTTTCCACTATTTTGGATAGCCTGTGATTTCTCTGATTCGCTGATAAAACGGTTTTAATCGCTTGTACATCTTCTTATAGACATCCTGATACAATTGGTCGTACAAATCGACATTGTTCTTATCAGGCTCAAATACTTCACTCACCCGTGTCATATTTTTAACCGCAGAATCGAAATCGCTGTAAAAACCCAATCCAACAGCCAGATCTATAGCCGCGCCCAGTCCCGATGTTTCATACAAATGAGGTTTAGCTGTCGGCAAGTTAAATATATCCGCGGTGATCTGCATGGCATTCCGGCTCTGACTTCCGCCGCCGGATACGAGAAGGCTGGTAATTGGAATTTTTGTTTTCTTCTCTGTTCGTTCTTTTCCTTCCCGTAACGCAAAAGCCAAGCCTTCAAGTATGGAGCGATACAGGTGAGCGCGGGTATGGACATCACCAAAGCCGATAACCGCTCCCTTGGCTTCAGGACCCGGCGATTTCAATCCCGGTGACCAGAATGGTTGAAGCATCAACCCCATGGATCCGGGCGGTATATCTTCGATGAGCTTATCAAAAAGCGCTTCGACTTCCTGACCCTGCTTCGAAGCAAGTTCTATCTCCGGATGACCAAACTCCTCTTTAAACCAACTCACCATCCAGTACCCTCTAAATACAGTAACTTCAAGGTTATAGTAGTGAGGAATCGCTGAGGGAAAGGCCGGCAAAAGCGTGATGGCCTCTAAATACTTTTTGTGCGTTACGTTAATCGTGGCACTTGTGCCGTAACTCAAACAGCCAACATCCGGTTCCAGGCTGCCGCAGCCTAGAACTTCACACGCTTTATCAGCGGCAGCAGCAACCAATGGAAGTCCAACCGGTATACCTGTTTGTTTAGCGGCTGCTGCTGAAATACTTCCAAGTGTTTGACCGGGCGGTACAAGGTTGGGGAGTACCTCCGGATCAAGAGGAAGCAGTTGCCATTTCCAATCCCACCATTTACACCACTCCTGACTTTTATAGTCAAAGGGAATATACCCCACCTGGCTTCCAACGGAATCAATATATTCACCGGTTAGCAGATGGGTCAAATATCCGGATAGAAGCAGATATTTGTGTGTCTTCTTCCACACTTCCGGCTGATACGTCCGAATCCAACTGGCTTCCGCTTCCAACTGTAAGTAATTAATCGTGCTG
>JAFDFT010000180.1 GCA_019309685.1 Deltaproteobacteria bacterium | reverse complement strand
TCGAATTGAAGAATTCCGGGGATCACACGATCCGTATTCAACCGCGTCAAACACCTCACCGGATCGATCAAATTTGGTTGAGTCAATCTCAGCGTAGAATCCCGAACACATTCCAACCCATAAGATGATTCAGTAATCGAATTAAAAAAAATATTGACGGTATGGATTTTATGAGTTAACTTAGTGTTAAAAATACACTAAGTTAACTTTATGGAAAAGAATGACAAACAGCATAAATTCGCTGTTATTGCGACCGACATCGTTATTTTTACTATTAAAAATAGGGAATTATGCGTTCTTTTAATTAAAATGGGAAAAGAACCATTTAAAGGCTTATGGGCCGTTCCGGGAGGATTGGTCAAGTCGAATGAAACTGTAGATTCTTCGGCTAAAAGGAATCTTTTCAAAATAGTAAAAAAAAAGGATGTCTTTTTAGAACAACTGTATACCTTCGGCAAAATTGATCGGGACCCGTCCGGTAGGGTAGTTTCCGTTGCCTACTTTGCTTTGTTACATGATCCAGATATTTTTATCAAAGCATCAAATGATAATGAATCTATTTACTGGTTCCCAGTAAACAGCTTGCCCAAACTGGCATATGACCATAAAGAAATCATTCATTTTGCGGTGGAGAGACTAAGAGCGAAGCTGACGTATACGAATATTATGTTTTCTTTATTACCTAAAGAATTTACTTTAAGTGAATTGCAAAAAAAATATGAAATCATTCTATGTGAAAAGCTGGACAAGAGAAATTTTCGAAAAAAAATCATGGCCTTGAATTTGGTCAAAAAGACGGATAAAAGAACATCGGGCAAGGCGCATCGGCCAGCACATTTATACCAATTTGCGCAAAGAAGCCCGAAATTAATTCCTTTATTTTAAAAAGAGGTGAAATATGCAGCCAGTACCCTTAAAAGATATCCCTATAACAGCTGACATTGAATCACGGTCTCCGCATTATACGGCAGATGAAAAAAGCAATCTAATAAGCCGAATCAAAAAGCTCTTGCAGGAGCAGGAAGCCGTTCTTGTGGCCCATTATTATACAGCCGCCGATCTTCAGATGGTCGCGGACGAGACAGGCGGCCATGTATCGGATTCTCTGGATATGGCCCGGTTTGGGAATGAACATCCTGCAAAGACTATTGTCGTCGCCGGCGTTCGATTCATGGGAGAGACGGCAAAAATCCTTAACCCGGAAAAGCGGGTACTGATGCCTACCCTGGAAGCAACTTGCTCTTTGGATATCAGCTGTCCTGCTGAGGAGTTTAAAGCGTTTTGCAAAAAACATCCGGACCGAACCGTTGTCGTATACGCCAATACCAGTGCTGAAGTAAAAGCCATTTCTGATTGGGTTGTCACATCCGGTATCGCATTGGATGTCGTTAACCATTTACATGAAAAAGGGGAAAAAATCCTGTGGGCACCTGATAAACACCTTGGCCGATATATTCAAAAGGTCACAAATGCTGACATTCTGTTATGGCCGGGGATATGTGTGGTGCATGATGAGTTTAAGGAGCGCGCCTTGAGACAATTGATCGACCTTCATCCTGAGGCAAAAGTTCTTGTGCACCCTGAATCACCGGAAAAGGTAATTGAACTGGCTCACGTAGTGGGTTCCACAACTCGACTAATTAAGGCCACGAAGGAACTTCCGGATAAAGAATTTATCGTTGCCACAGACAAGGGTATCTTTTATAAAATGAAACAGGCCGCGCCTGATAAAATTCTCATTGAATCGCCAACAGTCGGAGAAGGTGCTACCTGTCGAAGCTGTGCCCATTGTCCATGGATGGCCATGAACAATCTGCAAAACCTGGCCTATGTTTTAGAAACTGGAGAAAATGAGATCCACGTGGATGAAGCCGTAAGGAAAGAAGCGCTGCGAGCGACACAAAGGATGTTGGACTTCGCGAAGAAACAAACCGTCAATGTGTTAGGGCAAAGCAACGCATAAATCATATTAGATTTTTGTAAAACCCTGCTTTTTGCTCAATTTCTGCGTCAAGCTCTAATTTTAATCCGCCACCGTACTTTTGCGGATTAATCCTTGAAAGACTAAATGCCGTTGACACTATGGTCATTGCTCGTTCTCCTATAATTACCTACAGCCATTCAGCTTTTTAAAACTGTGGCTAAGGAACTCCCAATTGACGCGGATGCCCAAACAGCACAGCTCGACACATTATTCGGTGTGCTTCTGGTAATATCCATTGTCCTGGATCGATTACTATGAAAAAAAATAGCCCCTCACTTCGTCCAATAATTATTACTTTAAGTCTGGCTTTTGTCTTATGGTTTATTACATTCAGTATACCTGTAGGCAATTTCGGGATCAAAATTTCAATTTCCGCCTCTTTTCTCGCGATTTGCGCTTTCAGGATGAAAGAAGCAAATGAACTGCCGATGAAGTTTAATTTTAAAACCATTATCATTGGCCTGGTGTCTGCTGTAATTTTGTACGCCATTTTTTGGATTGGACAAACTGTTTCCCACGTGATCTTTTCTTTTTCCAAAAGTCAGATAGACAACATATACGCTTTAGGTAAAGGATCCTCTATGGGTGCTATTGTACTGTTACTGTTTTTTATCACAGGACCAGCTGAAGAAATCTACTGGCGGGGATTTGTGCAAAAACGTTTATCCAATCGTTTTGGCGGTTGGCAGGGATGGCTTATTGCAGCAGCAATCTACGCAGGCGTTCATATCTGCACACTAAATTTTATGCTGGTGGGGGCTGCCGGAGTGGCCGGTCTTTTCTGGGGCTGGCTTTACTGGCGGCTGGACAATCTAGCTCCGGTGATGATCTCGCACGCTGTCTGGAGTGCGGGGATTTTTGCAGTTTTTCCTGTAGCATAACTATTTAAAATAATAAACATTTCTCAGGAAACTTGCATGATGTCTTTTTGAGCAAAACAGATATGTAAAAATCTTAAACTTTATTTTGAGTATAATCCCGCGCTTCCAATTAAATCACTCCAATAAAACCTTTTTTGGCATGCCTTTTGCTAGGATATTAGGGTTTATGTTTTTATATTCGGGCACCTTAAGCCCATATCCTTTTCATAAAAAACAAGAGATTGGCCACAATGAAAATCCAAAACAAATTAATTGAACATTTCAATAAATTCCGGGATTCTTTTATTCAAAGAGCGCAAAATAACGATGTTTTTGAAGAGGATAGTCTTAATTATTGGCGAATTAAGATTCTATTTACCATCTACTTAACTGCTTTAACCTTTGGTACTTTCGCTTTCCTATCCGGAATTTTCCTGTTCATTGTAGAAAAAGTCTGGTCGTTGTTGATTTTTGATATTTTTGCGTACAGCCTCTGTATCTTTCTATTTTTTTCACAACGCATAAGCTACCAATTTAGAGCATCTATCTCATTGCTGATGTTTTATTTCATTGGGGTGGTCATTATCTATTCTGTGGGGCCCTTGAGTGGAGGACCTGTATGGCTGTTCACCTTTGCAGTGATGGTAGGTGTTTTACTGGGCATTCGAGCAGCAATTGCCGCTGTATGTATCAACAGTATCACTATAGCAATTATCGCATGGCTTATGGTCACTGGCAGATTTGGTCAAGGATTTCCCTTTTTCAATTCTCCGCAGGCACTGATAGCGTTCATTATCAATTTCATTGTACTGAACTTAATTGCGTCATTATCCATATCAGCTTTACTTAAAGGGCTGATTACGTCTCATCAAAAAGAAATAAATTTGAAGAGCCATCTTGATCAGGAAAAAAAACATTTATTAGAAACAAAAGAAAAGCTGGAGCTTGAAGGAAAAGAACACAAACAAACTGAAGAAAAGTACCGCTTTTTGGCTGAAAATGTAAATGATATGCTATGGATACTGGATTTATCCGATCAGCGCATAACATATGTCAGCCCTGCTGTTAAAAAAATAAGAGGAGTCTCGCCCGAAGAAGCAATGGAGCAGTCTCTAAACGAAATCCTTGTACCTGAGTCTTACCAAAAAGCAATGGATGTCCTTGCGCAGGAACTTGAAAAAGATAAGGACCGGGATCCGGATCGATATATTACTTTAGAACTTGAACAATATCGGAAGGATGGGAGTACAGTATGGACCGAATTAACAACTTCCTTTGTCCGCAATAGCGATAATGAACCAACCACAATTTTAGGTGTTACCCGTGATATTTCTGAGCGCAAAGCCGCTGAAAAAGAGTTGAGAGAAAAAGAAGAAAAACTCGTACGATTACAAAAAATGGAATCCCTGGGCCTTATGGCTGGAGGCATCGCACATGATTTGAACAACATTCTTTCAGGAGTTGTGAGTTATCCTGATATACTTTTATTCAAGCTGCCTAAAAACAGCCCACTTCGAAAGCCTATTGAAACAATAAAAGAATCCGGTATGAGAGCCGCCGCTGTTGTATCGGATTTATTGACAGTCGCTAAAGGAGTAGCCGCGGGCATAGAAGTTTCAAATTTAAACATACTAATAGAGCAGTATTTAAATTCCCCTGAGCATAAAAAATTGAAAAAATCTCGGCCTGCTATCAATTTCAAAACTCAGCTTGATCCCAACTTGCTCAACATAAATAGTTCCTCCATCCACATGAAGAAAGCCTTGATGAATTTGGCCGCAAATGCCGCTGATGCTATTGAAAATAGCGGTACGATTACCATATCCACCACAAACTGTTATCTGGATGAACCCTTAAAAGGATATGAAGATATCCGGTTCGGAGAATACACCCTGTTAAAAATATCTGATAATGGAATAGGCATGTCACCAGAACACCTCCAAAGAATCTTTGAGCCATTTTATACAAAAAAAATTCTGGGGAGAAGTGGTACCGGCTTAGGACTAGCTGTTGTATGGAATACAATAAAAGATCATGATGGATACATAAATGTAAAAAGTAGTAACGAAGGAACTGAATTTCAAATATTTATCCCAGCGACCAGAAAAGAATTGGATCATCAACACCAGAAAATTCCATTTAATGAATATCTCGGCAAAGGAGAAAGGATTTTAGTTGTTGATGACGAAAAGAGTCAAAGAAATATCGCGTGTGATCTGCTAAATCAACTTGGGTACCGCTCCAATTCAGTTTCAAGCGGTGAAAAAGCTATTGAATACCTGGGGAAAAATACCATGGATATGATTTTGCTGGACATGATTATGCCGGGCGGACTAAGCGGAAATGAAACGTACCAAAAAATTATAGAAATGCATCCCCAGCAAAAGGCTATTATTGCCAGTGGATACGCTGAAAATGATGATGTGAAGGAAGCTCAAAAACTTGGTGCAGGCAAGTATATTAAGAAACCATATACGCTTGAAGAGATAGGTTTGGCAATTAAAAAAGAACTGGGAAATGTATAGCTTCATTGATAACTTATATAATTAGCATGTATTTTAAGTTTTCATTTCTACCCCCCTTTTAATAGATATTTGGTGTTTTCTTTTTTCCCGCAAATTATATCCTGATTTATTTACCACCTTTAACTTTATAAAAAATACCTGTTGACCAATATAACTAATTTGTTCTAATTATTAATAAAATCTAATTTTTCTACATTCATTTACATTTATTATAAAGCTTAAAATCCCATTTTACTTAAAACACATCTTGATTTCTAAATAATCGATTATCGGAATGAATTATGCACATTCTCA
>JAFDFT010000179.1 GCA_019309685.1 Deltaproteobacteria bacterium | reverse complement strand
AGCTGGGGCCGCGTATTATGATAAAAAAATTGATCTAACCAGTAGAGTTGTAAAAGCGCTCAATTCGAAATAGATTGGGTAAAGAGATATCCAAGGCGTTATCCTATCCTGCCTTGTTTTGTATCACGATCTAATGACTGATAATGCAAAGAATTGACTCTCGGTTTCTACAAAAAGGGTTTATATGAAAATATCACTTGTTAGCATATCCGAGTTAATTGAAGGTGAAATTATAGGTGATGAGAATAAAGTTATTTGTGGAGTTGCGCCGTTTGAAGAGGCAACGTCTCAAGATATAACCTACGCGGGATCTACAAAATATTTAAAAAAGATTTATGATTCCAACGCTGGAGCTATTATCGTGCCAAGGGATTTCCAAACATCTGATAAGGATATTATTAAGGCAGATAACCCAAGAGTTGCTTTTGCACAAGTCGTTAATTTTTTCCACCCCAAATCAGAACCTCAATCAGGCAAAAGTGATAGCGCCCATATTGGGAAAAGTTTTTCATGCGGAAAAAATTGTTCTATTGGGCATTATGTTGTTATTGGCGATAATGTGGTTGTAGGCGACCATGTGAAGCTTCATCCCCATGTTTATATTGGCGATAATGTTAACATCGGGGAAGATGTAGAAATTTATCCTAATGCAACAGTTCTTGAACGTTGCCAAATAGGCAGTAGAGTCATTATTCATTCCGGAACGGTGATTGGCAGTGATGGATTTGGATTCGCCCCGGATGGAGTTAGCTATTGTAAAGTTCCGCAAGTAGGTATTGTTCAGATTGATGATGATGTTGAAATTGGTGCCGGCAATATGATAGACAGGGCAACTTTTGGCAGGACCTGGATACAGAAAGGGGTTAAAACGGATAACCTCGTTCATATCGCTCATAATGTTACAGTTGGTGAAAATACGTTGCTTGTTGCTCAGGTAGGAATAGCAGGTAGTGTGACCATTGGAAGTCACGCTGTATTGGCCGGCCAAGCCGGTGTGATTGATCATCTTACCATTGGTGATAATGTAATCATCGGTCCGAAGGCTGGTATTGTAAAGTCGATTCCAACAGGAGAGACTGTTTCTGGGTTTGTTCCCGCTATGCCGCATAAATTGTTTTTAAAAGTTCAAAGCATCATCTTGAAACTCCCGGAATTGAAAAAGAAAATTGATTCAATTGAGAAAAAGGTAGAAAAGGTTATTGGAAGTAAAATCTAAAAAGCTCTATAAAGGGGATTATGTAATTTATCCTAACTGGTCAATCGTTTTCAGTAATGAGGAGAATGGATCATGAATGAAAACTGGGATATTAATATGATTATGGAAGTTTTACCACATCGATACCCTTTTCTTTTAATAGACAGAATTATAGATTTAAAAAAAAGCGAAAGTTTAACAGCTTTAAAAAATGTTACGGTAAATGAACCTTTCTTCCAGGGCCATTTTCCTAGCTTTCCTGTCATGCCCGGAGTGTTGATTATAGAAGCCATGGCCCAGGCGGGCGGTATCCTTTCATATGCATCCGGATTTCAGAAAAAGAAGGATTTGATATTTTTTTCTGCTATGGACAAAGTGAAATTCAGAAAACCGGTCGTACCAGGCGATCAAATTATCTTTAAATTGAATATTTTAAAAATGAGAAAAAAAGTGATCAAAATGGAAGGATATGCAAAAGTTGACGAGAATGTGGTAGCTGAAGCAGAACTTATGGCAAGTTTTGGGGAGTCTAAATGATACATCCTACAGCAATTATAGATAGTAAAGCTGAAATTGATACGAATGTTAGCATCGGTCCTTACTCGTTTATTGGCGCGGATGTCTCCATTGGTTCGGGAACTGTTATCGGACCCCATGCAGTTATTGAACCCTATGTAACGATAGGGCCGGACTGTAAAATATTTCAATATGCCGCGATCGGAGCGACTCCACAGTCGGTTCGTTTTGAGGGGGGAAAGACATACGTTAAGATTGGCCGTAATTGTATTATTCGCGAGTTTGTAACAATCCATCGAGGAACGGAATTTGGCGGTGGTATTACCGAGATTGGGGACAATTGTTATTTGATGAACTATGTTCATATTGCGCATGACTGTAAACTTGGAAGAGGTGTGGTATTTGCGAACAATGCGTCTCTTGCCGGACATATAACAATAGGCGATCATGTTACAACCGGAGGGTTTGTTGCTATTCATCAGTTCGTAAAAGTGGGTGATTATGCTTTTATTGGCGCAAAATCAGGTATCCCAAAGGATATTCCGCCTTATGTTATTGCAGAAGGCCATAGAGCGAAGCTCCATGGATTGAATAAAGTTGGTCTTAAGAGGCATGGTTTTTCTGAAAAGACACTATCAAAATTAAAAAAGGCTTATAGGATTATTTACCGCATCGGACTCACCCTAAATGAAGCCACTGAAAGAGTTAATGCAGAGGTAGAACCAATTCCTGAAGTCTTGAATTTTATCAGTTTTATTAAATCAATTCAGCGAGGATTAACAAGGTAAATTTAGACTTTTCTCCTTGATTTGGTGGGAAAACAGTAGAAAGCATTATATTACAACTGTTTTTAAACGATGAAAGATAATTTGATTTAGAAAAATTGAAATTAAACAAAATCAAAATATAATATTGCGATCATTCGTTAAAAAAGAAACGAAGAGCATGAGAATAGGACTTATAGCGGGGGGCGGTCAGTTCCCCATTATTTTTTCTAAGACTGCTAGATCCAAGGGTTATGAGGTGTTTGCAGCTGCATATTATAAAGAAACAGACCCTATTCTTGCGGAATATGTTGATGGAATCCAATGGCTTTATCTCGGTCAGGTAAAGCGCTTATTGAAATATTTCAAAGAGAATTCTGTCAATGAAGCGGTTATGATGGGGGCTGTGAAAAAAATTAGAATGTTTTCAAATTTCAGACCGGATTCAAAAGCAATTTCAGCGCTTGCGGGGATTAAGCATACTCATGATGATGAACTGTTGAGTGCATTTGCGCGAATGCTCGAAGAAGAGGGGGTAAAAGTTAGGGCTGCGACCTTTTTGCTTCCTTCTCTTTTGGCTCAGGAAGGCTGCTGGACAAAAAAAAAGCCATCGAAATCAGAATGGAATGATATATATTTGGGATGGTATCTCGCTAAAGAAATTGGCAGACTCGATATTGGCCAATGTGTGGTGATTGCGGGCGGATCTGTTCTCTCTGTTGAAGCTATTGATGGAACAGATGCCACAATAAAAAGGGGCGGCGAGCTTGGCAAAGGTAATGCAGTTGTTATAAAAGTATGTAAACCAAATCAAGACCAAAGGTTTGATATCCCTGCGATAGGTATTCAAACCATTAAAACAATGCATGAAAACGGTGTTAACGTTCTCGCTATCGAAGCTGGAAAAGCCGTAGTTTTTGACAGGGATGAAATGATAAGCAAAGCAAATAGATATGGCATTTCAATTGTTGCTCTAAAAAATGATAAAATGAAAGAGAAGGCTTCATTTTACTAAGTTGGTTAATAAACTTATACATAAGGACCCAAAGGATAACTACATAGGATATGTCAAAAGAAAAACTTAAAGTCGGCGTAATTGGTGTGGGTTATTTGGGCAAGTTTCATGCTGAAAAGTACGCTCTTATGGATAATGTGGATCTTATTGGTGTTGTGGACATAAGCGAAGATCAGGTTGAACAAGTTGCCAAAAACCTCTATACGGATGCGTATAATGACTATAAAGAATTAATAAAAAAAATCGATGCGGCCAGCATTGTCGTCCCCACTCCTTCTCACTTTTCCATAAGCAAAGAATGTCTTGAAAATAATGTTGATGTGCTTATTGAAAAGCCGATGGCTGCTACGGTTGAAGAGGCAGACGAACTCATTCGTATCTCAGAATCCAATGGGATGATCATTCAAGTGGGGCATCTTGAACGGTTTAATCCAGCCGTTGTTGCGCTTAAAGATATCATCCGAATGCCGCGTTTTATTGAGTCGCATCGTCTCAGTATTTACAATGAAAGAGGCACAGACGTAAGCGTTGTACTCGATCTTATGATACACGATATTGATATTATTTTAAATTTCGTTCAATCAGAAATAGAGAATATAAAAGCGGCAGGTATGCCCGTTATCTCTGACCATGTGGATATTGCAAATGCGCGTATTGAATTTAAAAATGGAACTGTTGCGAATGTTACAGCGAGCAGAATTTCAGGAAGAGATGAAAGAAAAATAAGGCTCTTTCAAAAAGATTCTTATATTTCTGTGGATTTCAAAAATCATGAGACTGTTATTATAAAACCAAATGGCAAAGATAAAGAGAGTATCGTACCAGGGATGGGAATCGAAAAGAATAGTTTTCCAAAAGGCGATGCATTGAATGATGAACTAAAATCGTTTGTGCGTTCAGTCATAGATCGGAGTGAACCCGAGGTGACTGGACAGATGGGACGTGAAGCATTGAAAATTGCTTTTGATATCATGGGGCAAATAAATAAATCCTACAGCCGATTTTTAGAGGGGTAGCCTTTTGAGTTCCGTAAAACAAAAACAATGTATTATGATTATATCAGGTGAGGCATCAGGTGATATCCATGGTTCAAAGCTTGTAAAATCGATGAGGAGAAAAAATAAAAACCTTTTTTTATGCGGAATTGGGGGCAGCGCTTTGAAAAAGGAAGGTGTGCGAATACTCTTTGAAGCAGAAAAAATATCTGTTGTTGGAATGACTGAAGTAATTCCCAAGTTGATCAGCATCTTGAAAGGCTTAATTCTTACCAAGCGAATTCTCAAAAGTTTAAGGCCAGACCTGCTTATTTTAATAGACTTTCCGGATTTTAACATTAATGTTGCGGCTACGGCAAAAAAACTCAATATACCCGTTCTTTACTACATCAGTCCACAGATTTGGGCTTGGCGCTCGGGTCGTGTGAAAAAAATAAAAAAACGTGTCGATCATGTTGCTGTTATTCTTCCTTTTGAGGAAAAATATTATAAAAAGCATAATGTTCCCGTTACCTTTGTCGGGCACCCGTTACTTGATAAGACCAACGTATATAACAGCAAAGATAAAATAATGAAGGTTGGCGACACGCCGGTTATCGGTCTTGTTCCGGGTTCTCGTGATGGTGAAGTAACACGTCATCTTCCGATAATGCTGGACACTGCAAGTATTATTCAGGAACGTATAAAAAAAGCAAAATTTAACATATCTGTGGCACCCACTGTTAAAGAAGAATTGGTAGAAGATATACTTAAAGAGAATAAACAAATACAAAATGTAAAAATTGTGACAGGTAGTATTGATACATTTTTAAGAAAATGCGTATTTGTCATTGCGGTTTCAGGTACTGTTACACTTGAAACGGCAATTTCAGGCGTCCCTATGCTTATCATTTATAAAATGTCCTGGTTAAGCTATGTAGTGGCCAGGCTTTTAATTAAGGGTGTAAAGTATGTGGGGCTTGTAAACTTGGTAGCGGGTAAAAGCCTTGTTCCTGAAATGCTGCAAAGTGAAGCTGAACCGGAAAAAATCGCCGATAAAGTATTGGAAATGATGAAAAATAAAAATAAGATTGATAAATTAAAAAATGATCTTCTTGATGTACGGAAAAAACTTGGTGATGCTGGGGCGTCAGATCGCGTTGCTGAAATAGCGATTCATATGATGCGATTTTAATTGTTAGAAGGTAT
>JAFDFT010000178.1 GCA_019309685.1 Deltaproteobacteria bacterium | reverse complement strand
TACTTCTGAAAATAGTATGAAAATAAATTGAACTTATTTTTAATGTACGCCCCTTTTCTTCCCACTTTTCTTTTTAACTCATGTCTATAATCTCCACACCAATATTTTTTCTTGAATATTCTAGATTTTTAATTTTCTTCCACTTACCTACTTTGAAATAACACGTATCGTTTCTTTTCCTTTCTATCGGGTCGTTCTCGCTTGTTAAACTACTACCCGTACTTTCTACACATAATCCCTTTACATTGTCGGGGTCCGTGTCCCTGTAGTGCTCACAATGAACACAATATTGAAACTTATAGATATTATATTTTGAAAGTTTCTGTATCTTTTTATCGGGGTCTTTTTCGTTTTCATAATCCTTTTGCAAATTATCCAGTATATCATCTATTTCTTTCTCATTCATTTTCTCTACCCCCTTCTATGTCACCTTTTGACTCTCATTCTTATTCCTCTTTATCTTCTTCTTTTTTGCAACCATTTATTCCGTCAAATAGTTTCAAATTTCTCATTGATTGTTCAGAATAGTAAATCCCGTCTACAAACTCAACATATTCAATTTTTTTCTTTTTGTCCAATCTCTACACTTTCTTTAGAATAGAAATTTACTTGATTTTTAGATACTTATTATGTATCGTCTCGCTTGGTATTTTCGATGCCCGACATGTTTTTTATTCTCTTCATCAACTGATTTTTTTTATCCTGCACTGAGCCCTGGATGGATTGAAAGTACTACTTTAAATGAGCCCTTTATCAAAAAGGAGAGTGCCATGTACAGAATTATCAGTTTCGATCTTTGACCGTATGTACAGCGCTGCGTGGTAGTGCTTAATGAAATTGGCATCCAATACGACCTGGAGAATATTGACCTTCAAAACAGACCTGACTGGTTCCTTGACATCTCACCCACAGGGAAAGTACCTGTTCTTCAGACACCTGAAAAAGTCAACATTTTCGAATCCGCAATCATCAATGAGTATCTAAATGAAGTTCACGAATCCGGGATGATGCCGGGCAATCCGGTCGAAAGGGCCTACATCCGCATGTGGCGCGATTTCATGGCCGAAACCTATGCCGATGTTTACATGATCTATTCGTCAACGAACGAGGGCGACGCGCGCAAAACCGCAAAAAGCCTCCAAAAAAGGCTCTTAAGAGCGGAAAGCGAGATCGATGGGCCGCTTTTCAACGGGGGCCGATTCAGTCTTGTCGATGCTGCCGCAACCCCTGCTTTTACACGCCTTGACTGGATAAGCGGAATCGATGAATCACTCGATATTTTCACCGGCCTTCCAAAAGCGAAGGAATGGAAAAACAATCTATTTGCCAGGGAAAGTGTTCAGAAATCAATTTTGCCCGATCTGGGTAATATTTTCAAACGCAGAATCGAAGAAAACGGAACATGGCTCGGAAGCCTGGTTTCAGATTAGCATTTCTGTAACTTAAATATTTTCGGACTCTCTCCCTTCTCCGCAGGGCTGGCTCTATTTTGCTGGAGGGAAAAGGCACAAGGGCGGAGTCGCTAAAACGCTTTATCGTTTGCAAATTAATAAGTCCAATTAGTCAAGGACGTCCCTAATTTCTGAATCAAGGAGGAAACAAATGAGACTATCGAAACCACGTGTTGAAATGATGGAGCAATCTGACTGGGATAAAGAGCAAAATCAAATTATGAACCGTAATTTTCCGGATCTGGTTCCACCGAATATCCATAAAACGATTATTCATCATACAAAACTGATGAAACGCTGGATGGTGTTCGCCAATCATGTTTTGAACAAATCGTCTCTTCCGGGAAGAGAAAGAGAAATGGCTATTTTAAGAACAGGATGGCTGTGTCGGGCAGGTTATGAATGGGCTCATCATGTGGAAATAGGGAAAAGAGAAGGGCTAACTCAGGAAGAAATTGAAGCAATTAAACATGGACCCGATGCCCAAGTATGGTCAGCTGTTGATCGAAGTCTTCTTAGGGCTGTTGAGGAACTTCTTAATGATTGCTTTATTTCAGATGACACCTGGAATACACTTTCCCAAAAGTTCAATCAACAGCAATTGATGGATATCGTATTTGCTGTAGGAAATTACAATCTTGTATCAATGGCTCTGAACACATTTGGTGTCCAATTAGAGGAAGGATATGTAAATGAGGTTTAGGAAACAGTGAAATTTATTAGATTAAAAACTTTGAAATCAGATTCAGAATGTCTGAAATAGGAAAAACAATGTATACCTCAATTGAGCGAAAGTTGAGAATGCTCCAGCTTCCCAGGCGACGGGATCTACGCTTCGCTCCGACAAAGCATCAAGGGTGAAGCCGTAATAATCTACTGCGACCCCTTGATAACGCAGAAGATGGGGTATTATCGGCTTTCCCGCAGGGTAAATAAAATGAAACTAAAAATGCTATTTATACCTCTTCTATAAAAGATATATAAAAACCTGAATAAAATGAGCAATACCCTTAAACCATACATAATTAATAAAGGTTTTCAATTTATTAACGCTCATTTGAGGTTTAAATTAATTTGCATACTATCTTTGAGTTTAATTCTTTTAATTAGTTGTGGTAGTAAACCGGATTTTGAGACAGTAAACAATTTCATAAAACAAAAAGAGTTAAAAAGTTTGATATATGACTGTCCAAGTAAAGAAAACGGTGTAGAAGTAAATGTTGAGCACATAAACAATTGGAAACAAGAAGAAGATAAAAATAAGAGACCCGTACATATTTTTGAATACAATCTTATTCTTACATATAAAGAGGATTGTGAACCAAAAAAAGAGAATATAGTTGAAAGTGCGTTTTACTATGGCATCAAAAAATATAAATTGAATAAAAAAGAAGGTAAATTGCCAAATAGTCCAATTGATAAATTTATAGATGAATTAGAATCAATGTATCCTAAAACCGGTGATATTGAACATTACAATAATCAAGTAATATGCTTCGTTAAAAAAGGTAAACTTTGGTATACAATCGATGATACTGAGTGTGAACAACTCCGGAGTATGTACTAATTAAATTTTAGAGGTTTAGGGGACGATAGTGAAATATTGACGTTGGAAAATTGGGATGCTCAGGACCAAACCTTAAAATATGAAGTTAAATAGAAGGTGGGTCAAGAACAGACTTGACCCCTTCATTTTCCCTTTAAAACTTCGGAACTCCCCAAAGTTTGGTGATTTTCAAGAGAACCAGATTTAGAATGAGGATACCTGAAAAAGCCAGCATAATGTGGACGATTTCCCAACCGAACAGAAACTTAGCATTGACCAGCACCATGGAGACCACAACCACTGGTGCCGCTGTCAGGGCCAAAATGCCAGCTTCAATTGCCACCGGAGAATCAAAGTCCGGATCGGTCATTCGCAACAACAACAATCCACTTGACAATGTCCCTGTGCAGGTACCGTAGGAGAGCACCATCCTTTGCAGGTTGTATCCTTCCAGGCGGTTTCCGAAGAACACGAATATAACTGTCGTTATGATACCGGCCAACAGAGAAATAATAACGATGGGCACCACATATTGAACGACAATAGCGGGTTTGATGGCCATAATTGTGGCAATTATCAAAAAATCGATGGACCAACCGGTGATTCTTTTTTGCAGGCGTTTATCTATCAGAAAAACAAGGCCTATTTTTTTAAGTACAAGCCCCAGAAGCAGTGCGATCAGCAACCCAAAAAAGAAGATAAAGCCCCACATCAATTTGGAAAGCGTTTCAGACATGACCATATTCAGTAGGGTAACAAATCCATAGGTCATCAAGAACACCATGCCCACCAGCGCCGACTGGAATGCCAGTGAATCCACATTTGATGAGTGGGTGCTTTGATATCCGGCGGATTCTTTTTTAATATGAGGCGGGAAATACCCCTTGAGGATTTCTTCGGGTAACAGCAGTTTTTCGTTAGATCCTCTGATCTTCTTCATTCCCCAATTTACCATGGGGACACCCACAAAAAAAGCAAATGCGAAGCCTAAGGCCGCAAATATTAGCCCAATAGTGGCTGCATTCTCAAATCCAAATCCCTCCCATACTTTGCCAAAGGATAAGGCCTGCCCGGGCCCCTGAGTAAATCCTAAAGGTGCGAAAAGACCAAAGGTGGGAAACAGCTCCATTCCAAAGAATCCGAATATCATAACCAGGGCACACCCAAGAATAGCCTGGGAGGGCAACGCGACACCCTGCATTAATCCTCCCCAGAGTGCGCCTCTTAGTATGGTTTTCGCCCCGGGTCCGGGCTCTTTTTTTTCTTCGTTTTCATCTTTAGCAAACGCAGTCAGCCCCACTGAAATAAAGGATATGGTAAAAAGATGGTAGATAAACGCTTCATACAATTTGATATCCAAGTGAATAGGTAGGATATTGATCACAATCAGACCGACAAGCCCCCCAATCAAACAGCTGGGAATGATAAAGCGCTGTAAAAAAGTGATTCTGGCCCTGAGAACGATCCCGACTAATAGAAAAACGGATAGGGATCCAAAGGTAAATATTGGATCAAATGAAAATGGCGTCTGCATATCTGTGACCTCGGGTTAAGTGTAATTCAAGAAATATGGGGTATAAGTTAGGAATTGTAAACCCCGTACTTGTGGGCAGCCTTTACCATGGCGATGTAATTTTCAGCTTTAACCCCGGGATGAATAGTATTGGAAGAGGCCAGAATATAGCCTCCACCCGGAGCGGCGATTTCAATGGTTTGTTTTACCTCTTCTTCCACTTCAGCGAGACTTTTGCTGACAAGGGTCTTCATACAGTCAATGTTACCCATTAAACAGATTCTTTGACCGATCTCTTTTTTCATATGACCGATATCCAGGCACTGGGGTTGAATGGGATGTAAGCCGTCAAATCCGATTTCAACGAGATCTTCTGTAATTATTGAGTGATTGCCGTCGGTATGCTTAAATATCTTATGCCCCTTGTTATGAACATAGTTCACAATTTCAATATAGTAGGGTTTTATATATTCCCTGAATTGCTCGGGCGACATGATTGTATTGGTATTAAAGGCCAGATCACCGTCCAGGGAGATAATATCTGCTCCCAGTTCAAGTCCCATATCAATGGCTTCCAGTGTAGAATCTGTCACCATGCGAGCGATTTTGTGCACAAACTGGGGATGATCCATGTAGTGGAGGAGTAGATTGGTCATTCCGCCCACCAAGTTCCAGCTGCGTCGAAAGGGGCATTGAAGGCTTAACACAATCGCCCTGTTTTTACCCAGTTTTTCAACGCAATAGCTGAGGGCTAACAGATCGGTTTCCTTGATCTTTGGCAGTTTGAACGTTTCTAAATCACTCTCCTGGGAAATCGGTCCGCCGATCACCACGGATTCTCCAACCGGATCCACCCGATAAACGACTCCCTGGTTATCCTTATAATCGGTATCGTTGAAGAATTCAGATTCGGAAAAAACCCTCATGGTAATCCCATCCACATCAATTTCTTCGATCACCCGCACCGCCACGTCAAAAAGCTTGATTTTGGAATCCAGGTCCATTCTCTGAATATAATCGATTTCCGGCACATCAGAGGTGAAATGCCGCGCGATATTGATGATTGAAGATTCGTTGTAGGCCAGTTCCCAATGCGGTACTCGATCGTCAGCATTCGTTCTTTACCATTCATTGTCATCTCCGTTATTAGTAACTACCGGACTCACTATCAAATTCCAGCCAGGTAAGGTTTAGTTTGTTACCTTATTGACAAGAACTTTCTTTTGGGAAACGGAGTTTAGCAAAATCCACCCTTGTATGTCAAGCCAAACTCAATCGCATGATTTTGTGGGGGAGGTCACTGGCTGAATTTGGGCGTTTTGGCCTGCAGAGAAGTTGATCCCAGCAAAGCGGTCAAGTCTGCTCTTGACTCACCTTTATAAAAAGAGGTCGTAAAAGACGATAATCTTTCTTTTTTTAAGGATAAGGGGAGCGCACATAAATATATAAGTAGACACGTTCGATAAGGAAACGGGATCAAGCGTTAAAGCTTAGCAATAAGGTAGTACCTCAAATGAGCGTAAATAAAATGAAAAACTTTTACTAATTACATAGGGATTAAGAGTATAGCTCGGTTTATTCATATTTTTATATATCTTCTATAGATGAGGTATAAATATCATTCTTTATTTTTATTTTATTTACCCTCCGGGAAAGCCGATGATACCCCATCTTCTGCGTTATCAAGGATTCGCAGTAGATTATTACGGCTTCACCCTTGATGCTTTGTCGGAGCGAAGCGTAGATC
>JAFDFT010000177.1 GCA_019309685.1 Deltaproteobacteria bacterium | reverse complement strand
GTATCCGTTCGATGCTTAACTGCGCGTTTTCAGCAAGTGTGCCTTTACTCAGATATTGAAAATACTTCTGCATCCATTCATCTTCCAGATCGCTAAGCTCACCTACATTTAGATAGATAGTAACTATTTCTTTCACATCATTTTTTTCAGCGTGCTTAAGAACAATGTCGAGAATACTTTCGGTTACGGGAAGTTCGTGCATTAAAATATCCTTTCGCTTTTTACCTGTTTTGCAGGAATACGGTTTTTTAAAACGATTAGAAGTGTACCGGAAAATTCCATTTTATTTAATGCTACACAGAATATTTTAATATGTCAAAAAAACATTTTTAACTGTGCAGACTTCTATGCGGGAATAAAATCCACGGGCCTGACCTCAACGAGAGTTATCGCCTCTTCCGGACAGGTTACATGGCAAAGTCCGCACCCCAGGCATTTATCGGTAATCACTTTCATGATTGTTTCACCATCACTGTTTTCAGTTTCCGATATCGCACCGAAGAAACATCGTTCCATGCATGTGCCGCATGCCGTACACGTGGTCTGGTCAATACGAGCTTCGAATCGGCTTGGATCGTTTAGCTTCAGACCCTCGCTTATCACCAGGGGCAGGGTCTGGCAGCAGCAACTGCAGCAGTTGCAGATGAAATGATCCACGTGAGACGTGTTCGTTGTAATGTGAACCAGCCCTGCCTCTTCGGCCTTCCTTATTATTTCAAGCGCCTCCTTCTTTGAAACTTCTCGTCCGGATTCACGATCAATGGCATATCTGGCAGCATTATTCACCTGAAGGCAGACCTCGACAGGCTTATCGCATTTATGCGCAATGACCCTGCAGGTACATTTGGTTACGGCTATTACTTCAGCGTTATCAATAATTTTTTTTACGCTTTCACTGTCCAGAATCTTCTGATCCCCCGCTTTGGCTGCCTGTTCGACAGGCACAACCCGCGCAAAGGGCTTTGGCAAAAATTCATCCGCCATACGGGCAAATGCTGGCCATTCTTCTTCCATAAATTTTTGCCAGAGATCAAGAAACTCCTGTGGCGCTTCCGGCCACAATATGGTTGCATCATGAAACTGAATCAGGTCCCGGCCCATTCGGTAACCCACTGTCTCACCTTTAAATGATTTGAAGACAAGACCTTTATGATAAAGCAACCTACACATCCTGTCCAGTTCGTCCACAGGTCTTCCCAATTTTTCTGCAAGCTGAGCAGGAGTACCAGGCATTGCCATAAGAAGCTCAGCCTCTTTAGGGTCGACAACCATCCTGAACAGTTCAGGAATGATCTTTGACCCTCCCAGACCGATCTTTTCCGTCATTTTTTCATAAATGTTTTCACTCATTTTTTCTCCCTCTTTTTAAATATCAGCATTTCATGAAACTCTTACTTGCCGCCAGGGAATCAAAATTTCATATTAAACCTGAATTTTGTATGAATTGGAGACTTCCCTGCCGATTAATCTCTATTTTGATTTGATAATCTATAACTTTTTTTCAAAATTTACTAAACATTTTATTAAAACAGCCGATATTTTAACATAATGGATTATTGCTTGCTCTTCTTTGGTTTGAATGGTAATTACGCATTATATTATAATTTAGAATCAGCGCTCTGTTTCTTAGATGAGGGTTTGTTTACAGTTCAAGACTCTAAATAAGGCATGTTTGACACTTTAGTTCCAATAAACTAAAGTAACTACTGTAACTGCTTAATTAATTTTTCCGCCGCTGCCTTCCATAGTGTTGTCAGTGGCGGAACTTATTAAAACATATAAACAAAAGTGGCTTTTTCACAAAATATTATTTATGTAAGACCCTTAAATACTTAACAATATTTATTAAGGCTTCGTTTTAAGGTTTTACACAAGTTTAATTTCATGCTGGCAAAACGATTAATATTAAAATACTTTGTTGAAATATAGTAAATGTATATGATAAAAAGCCCAATACTTTATTAAGGTTACGATATTATTATTATTTATCTCTAAACTAAAAAGCGGGAGAAAAATAAGATATGAAGGTCTTTCTTTTAAAGCGGCTTGGTTTTGCCGTTTTTACCATGTTTTTTGTCGTTACCATCGTCTTTTTTCTTTTTCGATCCGGTGAAGCAGATCCTGCAGCGATCATGCTTCCGCCTGACGCTACACCAAGGGATATGGAAATCCTAACAAAAAATTTTGGGCTGGATAAACCACTACCGATTCAGTACCTCAACTTTTTAAAGAATGCTCTTCGGGGTGATTTTGGCAAATCTTTCAGGTATAATGAACCTGCTGCTAAAGTTCTTTTTGAAAGGTTTCCCGCCTCTATTCAGCTCGGTGTTACGGCTTTCTTTTTTTCCGCAATCCTCGGTTTGTCAATAGGTGTTTTATCAGCCGTTCGTAGAGATGGATGGATTGACAGGTTTGGCAGGGTCCTCGCACTGGGAGGCATGTCAATTCCCGCGTTTTGGCTTGGGGTCATGCTGATGCTCTTATTTAGCGTTAACCTTGGCTGGCTTCCAGTAGCCGGACGAGGGGAAGGCGGCCTCGATACATTGCGCCACATGATTCTACCCGTTATCTGCTTATCAGGGTACCCGATCGCCCTGATTACTCGGATTAGCAGGTCCAGTATGATCGACGCGTTAAAAAGCGACTATGTAGTTATGGCAAGAATTAAAGGTGTCCCGGAACCATACGTTAATATTATCCACGCGTTTAAAAACGCGAGTATCACGCTTATTACCATTATGGTACCCATGGCTACCGTTATGCTTCTTGGAAGTGTTGTTATTGAAACCATATTTTCTTGGCCGGGCATTGGAAGGCTCGTCGTTGAATCCACATTTGCCAGAGACTACCCGGTGGTTCAAGTTTTTATTTTATTAATTACGTTTTTAATTACCAGTGCGTATATAGTTGCTGACATTTTATATGCCCTTGTTGATCAAAGAATTCGATTTCAATAACTTTATTATAATAGATAAAACATCGCCTGGGAGTTTAGAAAAATTAATTACTAATTTATAAGAACAAATGAAGGAGATTAAGTTGAAAGAAAGTGGACAAGATATTTCTCAAACCTTTTCTATCGCGCCACCTGATGAGGCTTCAGGAAAAAAGCTCGGTGTCAGAACACCCTATCTGGGCTTGTTCTTTCTTGGTCTTTTCTTTTTTATGGTCATCTTCGCAGACCTTATATCCCCTTACGATCCATACGCAAGTGATTTAAGCAAAGGAACACTTCCGCCATTTTGGGAGAAAGGGGGATCTGCCGCTCATCTTTTGGGCACGGATTTTCTTGGAAGGGACCAACTTAGCAGAATTATTCATGGTTCCAGGATGTCTCTTATTGTCAGCTTAGGGTGTATCGCTATCTACGGCACCATTGGCGTTATTCTTGGTTTGATTTCCGGCTTTGTTGGCGGGAGAACGGATATGATCATTATGAGGCTTACAGATATCTGGCAATCTGTGCCCGGTTTGATCGTGATTTTGCTCTTAGTAAGTGTCATTGGTCCAAGCGCAAAAACCGTTATTATCTCCATAGGGATTGCGGGTTGGCCTGGATACGCAAGGATTGTTCGCGGTGAATGTTTAAGCTTAAAGCAAAGAGATTTTGTAAGATTGGCCAAAGTCGCCGGATGCAGCAATATACGAATCATGGCTTCCCATATTTTCCCGAATACAATAAACACGCTGCTTGTTTTAACTACCATGGATATTGCGGGCATTATTGTTTTATCAGCTACCTTAAGCTTTCTCGGCCTTGGCACTCAACCCCCGTCTTGTGACTGGGGTCTCATGCTGGCAGAAGGTCGACAATATATCACATACGCATGGTGGCTTGTTACTTTTCCCGGGGTTGCCATAGCCATAACAGTAATCGGCTTTAATCTAACGGGTGACTGGTTAAGAGAAATATTAGACCCAAAACAAGTGCTTAGATAATTAGGAAAAAATACTATGGCTTCTCGAAAGGATATACTTCTTGAGGTAAAAAACCTGAAAACATCTTTTTTTACCAAGAAGGGAGTTATAAAAGCGGTTGATGATGTTAGTTTTACTGTAAAAAAGGGCGAGGTAATCGGACTTGTAGGCGAATCAGGCAGTGGGAAAAGTGTGACCTCATTATCGATTATGCGTCTTGTGCCTCAGCCGGCCGGCAAAATCGTATCCGGTGAAATCATTTTCAATAATGAAAATCTTTTGAACAAAAGCGAAACTGAAATGCGGGAACTTCGGGGCAATAACATTTCCATGATCCTGCAGGACCCCATGGTTTCTCTGAATCAATTGTTAACCGTCGGATATCAGATTGGTGAAACGTTTAAACATCATGGTAAAGCGGATGGAAATCTTCTAGATAAGTGTATTAATGTATTAAAAAAGGTAAGGGTGCCTTCTCCTGAAACCCGCGTGAATAATTACCCGTTTCAGTTTAGCGGCGGCATGTGTCAAAGAGTCCTTATTGGAACAGGTATTGCTAACAACCCTGAACTTCTTATCGCTGATGAACCGACAACAGCTCTGGATGTTACCATACAGGCACAAATACTGCAGTTAATGAAAGACCTGAGAAATGAAACCAACGCATCGATTATTTTAATTACACATGACCTTGCGACAATCGCTCAAATTTGCACAAAAGTGTATGTTATGTACGGCGGAAGAATTGTTGAAAAGGCACCCATTAAGGATTTTTATAAAAACCCTCAACATCCCTATTCTGAGGGACTCATTAAATCAGTACCGGTTCTGGGAAAACGGGTCAAGCGCCTTTTCGCTATTGAGGGACAGCCGCCTAACCTGTTGCATCCTCCACCGGGTTGCCGGTTTGAACCGCGGTGCACCAAGGCTAAAAAAGTCTGCAGCCAGAAGTATCCTCCGGAAATTGAGTTAAAAAAAGACCACCAGGTATCTTGCTGGCTTTACGGTTAAGGAGAGCTCCATGTCAAAAAAGAAAATCATTTCAGTGCAAAACCTAAAAAAATATTTCCCGATCACGAAAGGTTTTATCTTTACCGAGCTTATCGGTAATGTCAAAGCCGTAGATAACATAAGCTTCGATATTAGTGAAGGGAAAACCCTCGGACTGGTGGGTGAGTCCGGCTGTGGAAAATCAACTACCGCCAACGTACTTCTGGGACTTGAAAAGCCAACTTCCGGACATATCAGATTTGAAGGGGAAGATATTACTCAATTTTCCAAATCTCAGCTTTTTGATTTTCGCCGAAATATCCAGGCCGTTTTTCAGGATCCTTACCGTTCACTGAGCCCTCGAAAAAAAGTGAAGCAGATTATTTCTGAACCCTTGAGTGTTCACCGGGTGGGTCTAAAAGAAGCGCAATTGGAACGTGTCATGGAACTTCTTTTACTTGTGGGGTTAAACACTGAACACGCTGAACTTTACCCTCATGAATTCAGCGGCGGGCAGAGGCAGCGAATTGCGGTGGCAAGAGCTTTATCACTGAACCCGAAAACCATCATCCTTGATGAGCCTCTTTCAGCGCTGGATGTCTCTATTCAGGCTCAGATCCTAAACCTTCTTATCGATCTGCAGAAAAAATTAAACCTGACATTTCTTATTATTTCACATGATCTTGCGGTTGTTGAACATATTAGTGACAATATTGGAGTCATGTACCTTGGCACATTGGCAGAGCTTGCGCCCAGCGATAAACTATACAGCGATCCTAAAC
>JAFDFT010000176.1 GCA_019309685.1 Deltaproteobacteria bacterium | reverse complement strand
TTGTTTGAGGCTGTTCCGTGCATCATTACTGTACAAGATAAAAATTACAAACTATTAAGGTACAATCATGAGTTTGCGGAAAAATTTAATCCCAAACCCGGCGATTACTGTTATCATGCCTATAAAGGCCGGGACAGTAAATGCGAAAATTGTCCTGTTGAAAAAACTTTTGAAGATGGCATGCCCCATCACGGAGAAGAGTCAGGAGTTGGTAAAGATGGTACAAAAACGCACTGGATTGTCAGTACGTCTCCGATTAAAGATTCGAAAGGTGATATCGTTGCTGTTTTAGAAATGAATCTTGATATTACATCCCGGATACAGCTCGAAGAGGAACTGGAAAAGTCGGAGAGAAAATATCATGCGATATTTAACAATATTCCAAATCCGGTGTTTGTTTTAGACATGGAAAGCTTAGAAGTACTGGATTGTAATGAAAGTGTAAAGATTGTTTATGGATATACTAAAGAGGATATCATAAATAAATCCTTTATGGAACTCTTTGAAGATGAAGATAAAGATCATTATACTTTCAAATTAAAGACATCCAATACTGTAAACCAGGTGAAGCATTTAGATAAGGGGAATAAAACTCTTTTTGTCAATATAAGGGTTTCACCTTCTGAGTATTTAAATCAAAAGGTACTCCTTGTAACAACCAGCGACATCACCAAGCGTCTGGAAACCGAACAGCAGTTAATACAGGCAAGCAAGATGGCGACGCTTGGAGAGATGGCGACAGGTGTGGCGCATGAATTAAATCAGCCGCTTTCCGTCATAAAAACGGCAAGCAGGTTTTTAATAAAAAAAATAAGTAAAAACGAAAAAGTTGAAGATGACATTTTTTTAACCATGTCGAGCAAGATTGACAGCAATGTGGATCGTGCTTCGAAAATTATTAATCATATGAGACAGTTTGCGCGGAAATCTGATATGGATCTGGAACCGGTTGATATAAACCTGGTCCTGGAAAAAGCCTTTGAAATATTCAGCCAGCAATTAAAATTAAGAGGAATTGAGGTTGCCTGGGATATTACGGATAGTCTGCCGAAAATAATGGGAGATCCCAGCAGGCTGGAGCAGGTATTTATTAACTTTCTTTTAAACGCAAGAGATGCCATTGAGGAATTGGAAGATAAAAACAGTCATCAGGGTTATGAAAATCAACAAGTAAGAGAGAAGAAGATATATCTAAGAACCCGATGTGAAGATAAAATAATTATCGTTGAAATTGAGGATACAGGCAAGGGAATTCCACCGGGTATCCAAAATAAAATTTTTGAGCCCTTTTTTACCACAAAGGAAGTAAGTAAAGGTACAGGGCTTGGCCTTTCAATTAGTTATGGAATTATTAAGGATTGCGGTGGGACTATACACGTAAAGTCATCAGAGGGTAAAGGGGCCACTTTTATCATTCAATTCCCCATAAAGGACAGTGACTGATGGGTACAAACGATAAAATGCCGCTTTTGCTTGTTGATGATGAAGAGGATATCAGAGAAGTCCTGGGTCTATCTCTTCAAGACATAGGTTATACAGTTTATTTAGCAAAAAACGGCGAAGAGGCGTTAAAGATTTTTAATGAAAAACAACCACCGATTGTGCTGACGGATATTAAAATGGAGGGGATGGATGGCATCGACCTTCTTAGGAAAATAAAGCAAGATAGCCCTGAGACAGAAGTGATTATGATTACGGGTCATGGGGACACAGATTTAGCGATAAAGAGTCTTAAATATGAAGCAACTGACTTTATAACCAAACCGATCAATGATGACGCCTTAGAAGTTGCATTAAGAAGAGCTCGAGAAAAAATTAGCACAAGAGAAAAATTAAAGTCATACACAACCAATCTGGAAGCGCTATTAAAAGAAAAGACAGAATTGCAGGACCATCTGTCGTCCTTAGGCCTTATGATAGGATCCATATCCCATGGAATGAAGGGTTTGTTGACCCGGTTGGATGCAGGTTTGTACGATATAAGAATTGGTGTTGAAAAAAAAGATTACGATAGAGTTGAAGAGGGATACGAGATCGTGAAGGACATGTTGGCCCGTATAAAAAAAATGACACTGGATATCCTTTTTTATGCAAAGAAGAGAGACCTCGTAAGGAAAAAGTTAGACGTGCTTGGTTTTTGTAATGATGTTGTCGGCGTTGTTCAACCGATGATTCAAAATCAACAGATACAGTTTTCCCAAAAATTGGATGAATCGCTGGGAGAATTTGAGGTAGATGCTGACAGCATTCATTCAGCGTTGATGAATATTTTTGAGAACTCCATTGACGCGTGTGTCGAAGATAAACAAAAAAAAGACCATCACATTATTTTCAGCGTGAAAAAAACGAGAGCATATATCGAGTTTTTCGTTGAGGATAATGGTGTGGGGATGGATAAAAATACATGTAAGAAAATATTTACTCTTTTCTTTTCTGCAAAAGATAAGAAGGGTACAGGGTTGGGGCTTTTTGTGGCAAACAAGATCGTCCAACAGCATGGAGGTTTAATAGAAGTGACATCTGAATATGGTCAGGGGTCCTGTTTTAGGTTAAAGATACCCAAAAAATCTTCATAATCTTCTTAACTTGATACAAAGAGGATAAAGAAAACAACATCTGTTGATTCAAAGGTAAATGTACAATTAAAGCCGCAGAAAAACCGACGCAGACGACTGAAACTGAGTCGGTTTTTTAATGGGCTCAATTTTTTTGTTTACATTGGACTGACTGTGCTATTATTAGCAAGATTGCACTTCAAGGCAGAAAGATTCTGTAATGTTAAATATTTTTAATCATAGTCAGATATTATGAATGTTTTGAATCCTAAACAAAGCGTTATTATCATTTGCGGGCCTACTGGTGTGGGGAAAACAACTGTTGGAATCGAGCTGGCAAAGCGTTTTAATGGAGAAATTATCAGCGCTGATTCCATGCAGATATACAGATACATGGATATCGGAACAGCGAAACCTTCTAAAGCTGAACAATCTGCAGTCGCCCACCATATGATTGATATCATCAATCCGGATGAGCCATTCGATGCTGAAATGTATTCAAAAGCAGCTCGTGAAGAACTAAATCGTCTTCATATTCAGGATATTATTCCTTTTGTGGTTGGAGGGACAGGGTTTTATATTAAAGCGCTTGAACATGGATTGTTTGATCCGGGGCCGTCCGATTCTGCTATCCGTGATCGTCTGAGAAAAAAGGCTGAAATATCCGGGACCCGTTTCCTTTACGAACAACTCAGTCAGTCCGATCCGGATACAGCGGCAATAGTACATCCAAATGATACATACAGGATCATAAGGGCGCTTGAGGTCTATGAACTGACAGGGAAGGGGATCTCAACATATCGCTCCCAACATGATTTTTCAGATAATCCGTTCAGGGTGCTAAAAATAGGGCTGAAAATGGATAGGGAGATTTTGTATGAGCGGATAGATAAAAGGGTCGATATGATGATAGAGGCGGGTTTTGTCGATGAGGTACGGAATCTTTTATACAAAGGATATCATGCTGACTTAAAATCCATGCAGTCCATTGGATATCGTCATATAGCGGGCTTTATTAAAGAACAGATTTCATGGGATGAGGCGATTCGAACCATGAAGCGTGATACACGAAGATACGCAAAACGGCAATTCACCTGGTTTAAGTCTGATGACTCCGTGAAATGGCTGGAACCGGGACGGAAGGAAGATATCCATAAGATAGTAGAAAGCTTTTTGCACGTTTAATAAAAGGGAGATTGTTATGAAATCTGCGGAAGATATTGTGAAGGAAAAAGAAAAGGATTTCATTGTCATTACGGCCGATACAACAATATTCAAAGCCTTACAGCTGATGGTTCAAAACAAAACAGGTGCGATCTTGGTTGAAGAAAAGGACGATATTATTGGGATCTGGACCGAACGTGATTTAATGCGAAACATCCTCTCAGATGGGTTTGATCCTAAAACAGCGCGCGTTGGAGACCATATGGTTGCCGGGAAACTTAAAGCCCCTCATACTGATACTGTAGATAATCTGATCAGCAGGCTTCGAAAAATAAATCATCGGTATTTGCTAATCGAAAAGGAGGGCAGATATATCGGTCTTCTTTCTCCAGAAGATATCAATAAGTCAGATCTTCTTGAAAAGACAAAAGATTATGAGAGGTTGTTTGAGCATGTCGGTTCCGGTGTTTTTATCAGCACCAAAGAAGGAAAATTTATAGATGCAAATCCAGCCTTACTGGACATGCTGGGTTATACAAGCAAGGAAGAGTTCCTCAAAATAGATATAAAAAAAGATTTATACCTCCGACCCGATGATCGTCGAACATTCCAGGAGATGATCGAGCGTGATGGCCAGGTGATTGATTATGAGGTTGATTTTAAGCGCGCAGACGGCAAGGTGATATCGATCCTGCTCACCGGTCATGTGCGATATGATCAGAATGGAAATGTCATAGGATATGAAGGCTTAAATGTGGATCAATCTCAAAGAAAAAAGATGGAGAAGGAGATCATGGAGGCTCATGATTTTCTGAATAATATTATTAATCGATCTCCTAATGCGATCATTGCTGCCGATATGAAAGGAAAAATTATCCTTTGGAACAGGGCGGCTGAAGAAACTCTTAAATATAGTGCAAAAGAAGTAATCGGGCAAATGAACATAGTAAAGATTTATCCGGAAGGAGTGGCTCAGAAGATAATGCAGATGATGCGCAGTCCTGAATATGGTGGAGTTGGGAAGCTGAACGCTTACCATCTGGTTACTGTCCAACGTGACGGGGGAATACTTGAGGGAAATCTTTCTGCAGCCATTATTTATAATGAGAAGGGTGAAGAAATCGTTTCAGTTGGGATTTATGTTGACCTGAAGGAAAGGCTGGAAATGGAGCGACGGCTTAGACAGACCCAGGAGCAGTTATTGCAGTCTGAAAAATTGGCAGCTATGGGCCGTTTGACATCTCAAATCGCGCATGAGCTTAATAATCCGATATATGGAATAATGAACACCCTTGAACTGATGAAAACCGAGATACCGCCTGAGAACAAGCGGAGAAAGATTCTGGAAATGGCGCTTTCGGAAACGGTACGATTGGGTGAGATGCTTAGCAAAATGCTCTCTTTTTCAAAGCCCGACCAGGAAGAAAGGCGAACAACTGATATAAATATAATTTTAGACGAAATCCTTCTTCTTCATGAGAAGCAATTACGTGAACACAGCATTCAGATTTCCACTTCTTTTGCTACAGATGTGAGCAACGTCTATGCGTCCAGAAACCAATTGAGACAGGTTTTTCTCAATATGATATCTAATGCCAGAGATGCCATGCCAGAAGGCGGAACTTTGACCGTTAAGACCAGCACGGAAAAAGATAATGTCAAAATTGAAATATCTGACACCGGGACCGGCATCAAGGATGAATATAAAGATAAGATTTTTGACACGTTTTTTACTACAAAGGATACTGTTAAGGGTGTCGGTTTGGGTTTGTCTGTATGTTATGGATTCATAAAGGATAACGAGGGGGATATTGCCGTTGATAGTAAGGTAGGGACCGGTACCACCTTTACAATCACACTCCCTTTAGGCAAAGAATCAGCCACGGACTCATGACTTTGGCATAGAACTATTTCTTTCCCCTGTCTTGCTAATGGATACAAGGTTATTTTCAAAACAGGCATCTCTCGTATCTGGCTGCCTTTTATAATA
>JAFDFT010000014.1 GCA_019309685.1 Deltaproteobacteria bacterium | reverse complement strand
CGGAGGGTAAATAAAATGAAAATAAAGAATGATATTTATACCTCATCTATAGACTATAGAAGATATACAAAAATATGAATAAACCAAGCTATACCCTTAATCCCTATGTAATTAGTAAAAGTTTTTCATTTTATTTACGTTTATTTGAGGTACTAATTTATCTAAGTGCGTGTTGTTAAAATGCCGTCAAATTATTCAGGTATAAAAATTACAATTATCGGATCAGGAACCTGTGTACCTTCACTTAAGCGAAGTTCATGCTCCGTGTTGATGGAAACCGGCGGGAGTAAATTACTGTTTGATTCAGGCCCCGGAACCATGCGGCGGCTTTTGGAAGCGGATACTGAGATAATTGATTTGTCATATCTCTTTTACAGTCATTTTCATCCGGACCATACAGGTGAGCTGGCAACCATACTGTTTGCCATGAAATATTCTAAATGGAATCGGACAAAAAAATATTTAAAGATAATAGCTGGAAAGGGATTTAATACGTTTTTTCAAAACCTGAAATCAGTTTATGGCGACTGGATTGAGATTGGATCAGATACAATGGATATCGTGGAACTGGACAACCAATCTTTCGATCTACTTGAACCTGGTAATTTTAAGGTTGATTTCGCGCCGGTTGAACATAATCAAGAGAGCATCGCCTATAAAATCACCAGTTCAGGCGGACAATCTGCTGTGTATTCCGGAGATACAGATTACAGCGAAAACCTGATTACGCTTGCAAAAGACGTGGATGTTTTCATTTGTGAATCAGCATTTCCGGATGATTTGAAAGTAAAGGGACATCTAACGCCGTCTGAAGCAGGAAAAATCGCGGCGTTAGCAGGAGTGCACAAGTTGGTACTAACGCATTTTTATCCTGAATGCGACAAGGCGGATATTGAAAAAGAGTGCCGGAAGACATATAGTGGCCCGCTTGTTCTTGCGGAGGATCTAATGAAATTTGAAATTGATTAAGGTTGATTGGTTTGTAATCCGCCTGAGGCGGACTGCGTTGCGCTGCGCTCTTTGTCACCGTGACGCTTGTTGGAACAAAGCAGAAATCCCGCGATGGCGGGAAACTTGAACTTTTTACTTTGCCATCAATTCACTTTTAAACGAATATTAATCTTTATGAGGAACAGGTGATGAGGAGTGAGAGGCAAAAAAGAAGAAACGGAGAAAGGGAGATCCGAAGGGCGGAGAGGCTAAAAGACTCTAATGTATTCCGCAAAAAACAATCACTTGGGTCCCTGAATCCTAGACTCCTCGAACCCTATTTATTAATATGAAATATTATCCTGTAAATCTTGATATCAGAGGTCAACGGTGCCTGGTAGTAGGAGGCGGACAGGTGGGTACCCGGAAAGTAAAGACCTTGTTGGAGTGTCAGGCGGAGGTAACAGTCGTCAGTCCGATGGTCGAAGAAACGCTGCAGACGCTTGCGGACACTGGGAAAATAAAAATTGAAAAACGGGAATATCAGAAAACGGATCTTGATGGAATGTTTCTGGTGATCGGTACAACAGATGATGAGGCTTTGAACCGAGGAATTTATAAAGACGCGCAGAAGCAAAATAAGTTGTGCAATATCGCAGACAGTCCCGAGTCTTGCAATTTTATACTTCCGGCTATTGTGCACAGAGGGGATCTTGTCATATCCGTGTCTACTTCAGGAGCAAGTCCGGCGTTCGCGAAAAAACTTCGAAAAGACCTTCAAAAACAATTTGGAGAAGAGTATAAAGAATTTTTTCAGCTCATGAGAGCAATTCGGAAAAAATTGTTAAATGAACAACATGATCCGGAAGCTCATAAACATCATTTTGAAAAACTGATAGATAAGGGTCTGCTTGAACTGGTTAAACATCGAGAAACAAAAAAAATCAACGCCTTGCTGCGCGAGATGTTCGGGGAAGAATATCTGCTTGAAACGTTGATGTGAAGGTAGTTTTTAATTAAATGGCTGCCACCAAAGATTTGTATTGGTGGTACTTTTATTAATGAGATGGTGGCTGTATGAATTTATTAGATATTTCAATCGTCTTGTTTTATTTGCTCGGTACTGTGGGATATTTCGCCCATTTGATTTTTCAGAAGGATTTTCTGTACCGTGCGGGTTTTTATCTGCTGCTTTGCGGGTTTTTATTGCACTCAGTATCAATTGGAGTTGGATTTACCGCATCCGGCCAGATAACGGTTCGAAATCTTCATGAAACGCTTTCTATGTCCGGATGGATCATCGCGGGAGTTTTTTTCCTTCTTCAAAAACGGCTGAACCTGAAAATTCTTGGTGTATGGGCCGCGCCGCTCTTGCTGGTGATCATGATCATTGTCATGCAGCTCCCAAGAGAACCCGTGCAGGCCGTGAAAATTTTAGACAGTGTTTTGATAGTATTTCATGTAGTGGCAGTCCTGGCGGGGGATGCTGCGCTGGCGCTGGCCTGCGGTGTAGGCATTTTATATCTACTGCAGGAATGGGATATAAAAAATAAAAAACAAGGCTTCTTTTTTAAACGGCTGCCGTCATTGGATATGCTGGATAGAACCGGATACGCATGTATTATTTTTGGATTTATATCATTAACCCTAGGGCTTATCGGGGGGCTGGTATATTCCAAGACAACTTATGGCAGGTTTTGGGGCTGGGACGCGGCAAAGGAGATATGGTCCGGGGCGACTTGGCTGATTTACGCGGCGCTTATCCATGAACGGCTTGTTGTGGGCTGGCGAGGGAGGCGTTCGGCTATTATGGCTATTATCGGTTTTATTGTACTGCTGTTTACGTTTTTCGGTGTCAATTTTATTTTAAAAGGACAGCACGGGAATTTTACAGGGTTATAATGGAAAACATCATACTGCTGGGATTAAACCATAAATCCGCACCTGTAGAAATAAGGGAACAGCTTTCTTTTTCCACTGATCAGGTTGCGGAGGCACTAAAAGCACTTCGAGCAGAGCCAGGAATAAAAGAAGTAATGCTGTTTTCCACCTGCAACCGTGTGGAAGTATTGATGGTCGCAAAGGATTCTTCACTTGCGGTAGAAGCAGCGAAGAAAGTTCTATCCGAATACAAGCACATTCAGATCAATATGTTTGAAAATTTGCTGTATACGCATACCGCGGATGCGGGTATCAGTCACTTGTTTAAAGTTGCTTCAAGTCTTGACTCCATGATCGTTGGAGAGCCACAGATCCTTGGCCAGATCAAGGAGGCCTATCACCTGGCAACATCAAATAAAACCTCCGGTGTGATTCTCAATCGGCTTTTGCATAAAACATTTTCTGTTGCCAAACGTGTGCGTAGTGAAACTGGCATCGGCGACAACGCGGTGTCCATCAGTTTCGCAGCAGTAGAGCTGGGACGAAAAATATTCGGCTCCCTTGAAGGGAAAAAGGTTTTACTTATTGGCGCAGGGGATATGGCGGAGCTGGCAGTTGAAAATCTAATTAACTATATGGCAGGCGATATCTACGTGGCGAACAGAACTTTTTCACGCGGCGTTGAACTGGCAGAACGCTTCAATGGTAAAGCTGTCAGAATGGAAGAAATTGATGATTTGCTTCGCTCCATTGATATTGTTATCAGCTCAACAGGATCGCCCGATTTTATTATAACGCGCGATCAGGTAAAAGGAGTATTGCGGGATCGAAAAAACCGTCCCCTGTTCTTTATTGATATTGCCGTTCCGCGTGATATTGACCCTGAAATCAATCGAATGGGCAATTCATACGTGTACGATATCGATGACCTTCAGGGTGTGATTGATCAAAATATTGAAGATAGAAATAAAGCCGCCATTAAAGCTGAACGGATTATTGAAGAGTCAACTATTCAGTTTAAACGGTGGTATGAAAGTCTTGACGCGGTGCCTACCATCATCGCACTCAGGAGTAAAATGGATACCATCGCCAGGGCGGAAGTTGAAAAAACCCTCCAATCCATGCGCCATCTCTCCGAAGCGGACGCACGGGCGATTATTCGGATGACGGACGCGCTTATCAGTAAGATTCTTCATGATCCTACCGTTTTTTTAAAGGAGAAAGGGCATTATGGGAAGAATTCAAATTATGTGGATATTGCAAGAAAGTTGTTTAGGCTGGACGATAACGAGTGAATAGTAATGAATGAAATATAATCCAGCATTTAATCGGAAACCATTATTGTTGATAAGTTCTATGCAGTTTACTATTCACTTATAAATATAGAGTTCTCTTTTCCAGCTCGCTGGCGAAGAATCATACATTTTAAATAATTTTTTAGGGAGATTTAGATTGAAAAAAACAGCATTTCTTTTTCCGGGTCAGGGTGCGCAGGCGGTGGGTATGGGGCATGATTTTTTTCAGGAATTTGATTTCGTCAGAGAAATTTTTGATATGGCATCAGACATTTCAAAGATAAATTTATCCAAACTTTGCTTCAACGGCCCCATGGAAGATCTGACGCTGACAGTCAATCTTCAACCATCCATAACAGCCGTAAGCCTTGCTTGTCTGGCGGCTGTTGAAAAAGAAGGTGTACAGCCGGATGTCTGTGCCGGTCATAGCCTTGGGGAATATAGCGCTTTGTGCTCTGCCAGCATCATTTCAAAAGAAGACGCCTTAAGACTCGTGTTTAAAAGAGGTGAATTTATGCACCGGGAGTCAACAAAAGTTGAGGGCGCAATGAGTGCAATCCTTGGCCTTACCATTGACGCGGTACAGGCCCTGGTCGATGAGGTACAGAAAGATAGAGGTGTGTCTGTAGCAAACCATAATACAGCTACCCAGATCGTTATTACCGGTGTCCCTGAACAGGTTCAGAAGGTTTCCTCCCTTGCTGTTTCGCAAGGCGCAAAGGCTATCCCTTTAAAAGTGAGCGGTGCCTGGCATAGTGAACTGATGAAAGGCGCGGAAAAAGATTTCTCTGATATTGTCCGTACCATTGATTTCAAGAAACCGGAAAAACCGGTTATTCATAATGTGACTGCCGATGTGGAAAAAGATCCGAAATCGATTAAAGAAATTATGGTAAAGCAATTGTGTAGTCCGGTAAAATGGTATGATTCAATAAAAAGGCTGGTTGATGAAGGGGTGGAAGTCTTTGCTGAGATCGGTCCTGGCGCTGTTTTAGCCGGTATTTTGAAAAAAAATCTGTCCCCGGACTATCCTCATAAAATATATAATATCAATGATTTAAAGGCCTTTGAAAATTTTTTAAGAAATATCGCGTAATCATACTTTGAATTGGTTGCGTTTATTTTCATTTTCTTCTTTACATGAAAATTGAGCTGTGTTAAATAGTCAAATTTTCAAATTTCAATGAGATTGGGGAGGAGTGAAACATTTATCATGAAAAAGAAGGATGTTCAATATTTCAAGGAACTTTTGGAAGGCAGGCTTGAAGATTTGTTGAGTCGGGCGGATGATACTGTATCGGGCATGACTGACACAAAGGAAAATTTTCCTGATCCAACTGATCGCGCATCCCTTGAATCTGAAAGGAATTTTTTGCTTCGTATCCGTGACAGAGAAAGCAAACTGATCAAAAAAATCAGGCAGGCCCTTGGGCGTATTGAAAACGATACGTTTGGGACCTGTGAGTCATGCGGAGAGGATATTTCCATTAAACGCCTCAAAGCAAGACCTGTAACTTCACAATGCATAGATTGTAAATCCAAAGAGGAGGCTTTAGAAAAAGCCCTTGGATTATAATACACATGCAGGCATAGATCTTCACATTCATTCAAACGCTTCTGATGGTACGTTTTCACCTGAGCAAATCCTTGACCAGGCGCTGGATTCCAATTTGGCGGCCATTGCTATTACAGACCATGATACCATCAATGGTTCGAAAGAAGCCTTACGTATCGGCCCTCCACCTGAGGTTGAATTTTTAACGGGTGTTGAAATCAGCGCCAACCCTCCGGTGTCCTTCCCTTGTTCAGGCAGTTTTCATATTTTAGGATATGCCATTGACCTGGAACATCCCGCGCTTAACCAGATGCTGGAAGAACTTCAGCAGGCCAGGAAAAATCGAAATCCCCGAATCATTCAAACATTAAATGAACTGGGCTTCCCGATGACCATGGATGAAGTTGAGTCTGAAATGGGGGATGGCCAGATGGGACGGCCCCACATTGCGAAGGTGATGATAAAAAAGGGATATGCTAAATCGATTAACGAGGTATTTGACAAGTACCTGGGAAAGGATAAACCCGCGTATGTGGATAAATACCGGATGGAAAGCGATCAGGCCATTGAACTCATCAGCAATGCAGGAGGAATACCTGTTTTAGCCCATCCGGGCCTTATTGAACCAACAACCGATTTGCCCTTTGAAAATCTTATAAAAACATTAACGTCCACGGGACTTAAAGGAATAGAGGTCTATTATCCGGAGCATTCACCTGAATCCGTGGCCGAATACAGTGCCCTGGCTGACCGGCATGGTTTGCTGATGACGGGCGGTACGGATTTTCACGGCGCCTTAAAGCCTGATTTAAAAATGGGCTTTGGAAAAGGCGATTTTTTTGTGCCCTACGAGCTTTATGAAAAGCTTATGGATGGTTAATTCAGACTATGTATATCCTATGAATAAAAAATCTTCCACTGATCCATTCGATACCGGGCAAAATCTTCCGACTGACAGTAATGTACCCTTTTTAAATTTATCCCCATTTGAACAAAACTTAAAATATCATTTCAATAACATAGACTTGCTCGAGGAAGCACTTCGGCACAGTTCCTTTGTCAATGAACAGCCTGAATCTGGTATGCGGGATAATGAGCGTATGGAGTTTCTGGGCGATGCGGTGTTAAACCTCACTGTGGGACATCTTTTAATGGACCGTTACCCGGATTTGAAAGAAGGTGACCTGTCACGAACACGGGCAGCGTTGGTGAATGAGACACAGCTCGCTGAAATAGCGCGAAAAATAGGATTGGGCTCTTTTGTCCGGCTTGGGAAAGGAGAACGTCAGACTGATGGCATGGGAAAAAATTCAATTTTAGCCAACACCTTTGAAGCCGTGATTGCGGCGATATATCTGGATGGAGGTATGGATGCGGCTTTTAATTTTATTGATACTCATTTTTCCATGTTGTCTAATCCCATTGTTCCGCAAACAGCTAAATATGATTTTAAAAGTCGACTTCAGGAGCTGGTTCAGACGCAGCAGAGCGAAGTGCCTGTGTATGATGTGATCCATGAGGCTGGACCGGATCATGAAAAAACGTTTTCCGTGCAGTTAACCGTGTGCGGTGTGAGTACAAAAGGTGAGGGTAAAAGTAAGAAGCTGGCAGAACAGGAAGCGGCTCGAAAAGCTTTTGAGTTGCTGGAAAAAGAAAGTATAGACTCCAGATAAATATTTTAAAAGTTTTTGAGAATAGCCAATCTATAGTTGTAATTGTTTTAAGTGTTAGGTTTTAAGTTTTAGATTTTCCATTAAAAGACAAACACTTGGACCCTTGACCCCTGGGTATCCTTGAATCCTCTTCTTCGACCAAATAAGAGAAAAACCTTAAGTTTTAAGTATCTGGGATAATATGACTTCGTTCACACCTAGACCCTTTATAATCCCTGTTTTTCTGCCAAATGCCGGTTGTCCCCATCAATGCGCGTTTTGTAATCAGAAAACCATTACCGGCATCACATCCGATGTGCCATCCTCAGAAGAACTTCACAAAGTCATCAATGAATATTTATCCCATAAAGGCAAAAATCGCGGTGAGACATACATTGCCTTTTACGGAGGAAACTTTATGGGCCTAAACCCCGAGCAAATGGAAATACTTCTTTCGGAGGCGTCTAAATATGTAAAAGATGGACAGGCAACGGGTATCCGTATGTCTACCCGTCCGGACACCATTACAGATGTGACCCTTGCTGCTATTGAAGGTTATCCGGTTTCAACTATAGAATTGGGAGTTCAGTCCATGAATGATGCTGTACTCAAGGCGTCCATGCGCGGTCACAGAGCTTCTGATACAATCGAAGCAGTTCATCGTTTAAAAGAAGCTGGCTACGAAATCGGACTGCAGATGATGGTCGGGCTTCCTGAAGACAATGAGGCAACGTCTATTGAGACAGCGCGAGCCATAGCAGATCTTTCCCCTGATTTTATCAGAATATACCCTACGGTTGTTTTGAAAAACAGCCTGCTTGCAAGGTGGTACAATCAGGGAATCTATAAGCCGATGGATTTGGATCCTTGTGTGACTCTGGTTAAAGAAATCTATCTGTTGTTTAAAGAGAAAAATATCCGGGTGATCCGCATGGGGCTGCAGGAAACCGAAGATCTGGTAAAAGATTCATCCATTCTGGCAGGGCCGTATCATCCCGCATTCGGACATATGGTTTATTCTGAAATCTTTTTGGACGCTGCGGTTGCGTTAATTGAATCGGAAGGCATACTTGGCGATAGTGTAATTATTAAAGTGGCGCCGGAAAATATTTCCATGATGAGAGGGTTAAAAAACAAAAATGTTGAGATTCTTAAAAACCGATTCAATTTAAAGTTAATAAAAATAGTTCCTGATTCATCAATGAAAGGGGAGCAGTTAGCAATAGTTTGCTAAAATACTTTTAAATTTTTTATTAAAAGAATCGAGGATTAAACCCACAGGATGTGTTTATGAGAAAATTAATTTTTACTGTTCTAGCCTGTGTTTTATATACCTCTATTACCTCTTGCGGAAATAATACCGCTCCATCTTCAATTACTTCTTATATTAAACATTCTCGCCCCTCTCATGAAACACGAATTTTTGATAATGCTCATCTGATCAAATACAAAAACAGTTTGGATTCACATCTGGAGACGTTATATACGTTTGCCAATATTGATATGGTGGTAGTGACGTTTGAAGATCTTCAGGGCAATGATATCGATGATACGGCAGCACAACTTCTTTCGGACTGGAAGATCGGCGAAAACACAAATGGTTTGAAAGGAATTTTGTTTGTTCTCAGTGTGGAAGAGGAGCTGGTTCGATTTGAGATCGGTTATGACCTGGAATGGATTTATCCGGATAGTTTTGTAGGATATATTGAGCGGGATCAAATGGCGCCTTTTTTTTTTTCTTGGCGAGTGCAGGACGGCATCGCGGCCACCCTTGAAATGATCATTGCCCGTGCCAATGAAAAGATTGAAAAGCAGGCATATAATCCTGATGATGGAGAACGTAATTTGCCTGGAACTTATTACTCAGGCGGCGCGGGAGCTAAGCAACAGGTGCGGATCAAAACCGTCAAGATCCCGGATAAAGCCAATTACCCGGATGACATTAAATCGCTTTTTGTTCCCCAACCCACACCGGAAGACACGTATCTGCTGGATATTGAAAAATGCAAACGCCATATTCGCGGATATGACTTTGATCTATACACGGATGAAACCCGGGAGATCAGCAAAAACTGGGTGTTTACCAAAGCGCAGATGGACAATGAAGTCAATGACACCCGTGGAAAGACCTTTAAGGTTTTTGCCAAAGACGATCTAGCTATTATTGTATTCGAGCCGAAATACAGGAACTGCCCTCCATATTACCTGAAAAGAAATAATAGAGGATGGCAGATTGATATCGCGACTATGTCCAAAACCATTCATTTTGATATGCGAAATAGAGCGCATATTGGTAAAAGCAGATATTTTCCGCTTTTTAAAGAGAACGGTTATACATTTAGTGTCAACGGATTTTTGTATTGCAAGGGCCAGGAGCCGGCTTATCTTGGAGTCAGTTCATGGGACGGTTCAACTAAAACTGCAACAGTCAATACACTTGTGAAGAATAGCCCGGCAGAGAAAGCCGGATTAAGGATAGGCGATACAATTATCAAGGTGGGTGATATTAATGTTTTGGGGACACGCGAAATTGTTAAGGCTGAAAATAAGTATAAAATTGGTGAAATAGTAGCCATAAAAGTAAAACGGGGTTTAATAAGTAAAGAATTTGATGTGATGCTTGAGAGTTATGACCCGTACAAATAGCCCTATGAAAAAATGGCGATTAATGATGGACTAAGATATCCATAAACTTTAATGGAATAGGAGGGAAAAATGGAAAAAATGTATCCGGTTAATATTAAAGTCTTGTCTCAAAAAGGCACCTGTGAGGCAGGGCATAAGGTGGGGGATGAATTCAAATGCGTGGGTTTAACGCCTGACGGGTTATGCATGTACGCGTTTGATTCCATGTTTTCTTTTTTATCCACGCTAATGTATGGTGGAGAATTCTACTGGTCTCAAGACAAAGATGCAGTTGAAGTTGCCTGCCCGGACGCGGATAATCCGGTGGTCTTTGAACTGAGGAGGGTTCGGCCTAATAAATAAGGGCTTTTAGATCATCTCCAGGAAAGTTGATGATATTAGAAGGATTCCGGTGAAGTACTAAAAAATATAGTTATAAAATATCGAATGATGAACGCCGAATGTCGAATTTCGAAGGAAGTGTGTGACTATCATTAGCACTGCTGGTAGAAAGGAAAACTTCGTGATTCGGTGTTCGATATTCAGCATTCAATATTCGCTGTTTCTCTCAACCAGTTAGGATAAGAACCGGATTATTAAAGAAGTGATTATTTAAATTCCAGATTTAAAAAAATCATCTTCATCTTGAACCGTGCCGGGTTTTTTTGTGTATCGAGTGGGAACCGTTCCTTCCTTGAAACACTCAAAGATGGTTTCTTTAGATTCCGGTATAGGCAGCAGCCCGGTTTCCGCGTCAATTTTTGAAAATACCACGCCTTCAGGCACGGGGAAAGTCCTGACCGGCTTTTCTTTAAGCACTCTTTGCATATACCCAAGCCATATAGGGCTGGCGGCTTTGGAGCCGGTTTCAAATCTGCCTAAAGAAGCTTCTTCATCAAATCCCACCCATACCCCGGTAGTATATCTGGGGGTATAACCCATAAACCACGCATCGTAAAGATCATTGGTGGTACCAGTCTTGCCGGCTGTGGGTCGGTTTAATGCGCGGACCCTGGCGCCTGTGCCACGTTTAACCACACCTTCTAAAAGGCTTGTCATGACATATGCGGTGCTTTCTTCCAACACTTTTTCTTTTTTAAGGGTGTTTTCTTCAAGCACATTTCCGTCACGATCAACTATTTTAAGAATAAATGTAGGTTCTATTAGATAACCGCGGTTGTTAAAAACAGAATACGCTCGGGCAAGCTCAAGAAGAGACACACCAGAAGAACCAAGGGCGATAGACAGATCCCGGTTTAAGTGCGAAGAAACACCCATTTTTTTGGCGTAATCGATGGCGTAATCAATACCAATATCTTTTAAAATCTTGATGGTTACGATATTGCGTGATTTCGCAAGCGCGTCTCTTAATAATGTAGGGCCATGAAACTTTTCGGCGTAGTTTTTTGGTTTCCAGGTGAAGTCTCGCTTCTTATCTTTAAATACGATAGGTGCGTCAAGGATAATGGTGGCCGGCGTATACCCCTTGTCAATAGCGGCGGAATAGATGATCGGTTTAAATGAGGAACCGGGTTGACGACGCGACTGAACGGCCCTGTTAAACTGTGTTTTTCTGAAATCCCGTCCGCCAACCATTGCTTTAACATGACCGGTATCCGCCTCGATGCACATTAGAGCGGCTTCCACTATAGGGTCCTGCTCCAGGGCAAGATCCCATAGATGTGTATCTTTAATTTTGTTGATGATTTTGACAAGGATAACATCGCCCACGCTAAGGACATCGCCCACGCGTTTCACAACGGCGGAGGTATGCGCGATCTCAGGGTTTGGCTTGCGAGCCCATTTCATGTTATCAATTTTAATCATACCAAAATTACTTCCCATGCGTACAAAGACAGAATTGTTTTTGGTATTCACTTCAATGACAACACCTTTTACAACCGCTCCAGCTTCAAAAGAAGTTTCGCCATATTCTTTTTGAAGCTTTTTAGAATAAGCCTCTATTTCTTTTGGCACAACATTATTTAAAGACCCTCTATAGCCCTGGCGTTTATCCAGGTCATGAAGGCCTTTGTTTACTTCTTCCTGGGCGGTTTTCTGCATTTCAATATTAACGGAAGCATAAATGCTCATACCATCTTGATAGAGGGCTTTGGCGCCGTATTTTTTTTCAACGTATCTGCGAATGTGTTCAGTATAAAAGGGAACTTCTTCAATGTACCAGTTTTTTCTAGGTTTGATGTCCAACTCAGTATCGATGGCTTCAGTTGCCTGAATGTTAGTGATATACCCTTCTTCAACCATTCGGTTTAAGACATAAATTTGTCTTTGTTCTGCTCTATCTGGAAATCTGAAAGGAGAGTAACGACTCGGGGCTTGCGGAAGGCCGGCCATAATGGCGCTTTCAGCAAGATTCAGTTCTTCCACGGGTTTGCCAAAATAATTTTCAGAAGCTGCTTGAACACCGTAGGCACCATGACCCAGATAAATCTGGTTTAAGTATAAAAACAGAACTTCATCTTTGGTAAAGGATTTATCGATACGGTGCGCGAGGATGGCTTCCCTTATTTTACGGGTATAGCTTTTTTCAGGAGATAACAGGAATGATTTCGTTACCTGTTGTGTAATGGTGCTTCCCCCCTGTACGATGGAGCCTGCCTCAAGGTTTTTGAAAAAGGCTCTGATAATACTATAAAAATCAATACCGCTATGCTGGTAAAATCGGGAGTCCTCAGCAGCAATAAATGCTTCCTGAAGCATGGTAGGTATTTTTTCAAGAGGTACAACAATCCTTCGTTCGTTATAAAATTCAGCGACTTTTCGATTATCATCCGAATATACTACTGTGATAATGGGCGGACGGTACTCCGCAAGCGTTGATATTTTTGGGAGATTCTTGCTGAGGATGAAATATGTTCCTACAGTTCCGATGAATCCATAAACAATTGCAAAAAAGGCCGCCCATAAGGACCACCTGAATATTTTTACGGATAGTTTTCCTTCGTCTCGCCTGGCACGATTTTTAATGATTTGGGAGGTGGTTTTTTCTTCCCGCATATTTTGCGTCCTTCAAATGACTTTTTGAGACCTTTGTAAAACCCTACTTTTTGCCCAATTTCTGCGTCAGGTGGCACATCCGCCTTTGGCGGACTCAAATTTTAATCTTCGACAGGTTCAGATTTAAATCCTCAAAATACTAAATGTATTCCTGTGGTTAATCCGACAAAGTTCGGTTGCGGATTAAAATTATCGCCTTCCTTGAATTTGAACCCCGGTTAAATATAGAAACGGATTTAAAGGGACAGGCAAAAATTAGCATTTTTCAAAGATCTCACTTTTTTAAGTATAAACGAGTCAGTCAAAAATTTTGATTGATAAAAATGAAATATTTAATACCCTTAAAATCTATCAAAAAAGATAGTGTAAATCAAGCAGGTTTGATAGCATGAATAAATACAAAAAACAAATTGACTTTGATCAAATATATGGTTTACAAAAGCTAGTTTTTACGGGAACATATATCATTCTGTTCGATTTTGGCTTACAGTAAAGATGCAAACATGCTCCGATAATAACTGTTTTCTTAAGGCCATATCGATATAAATCGTTTTAAGTTTTAAGTTTTAGGTGTTAGGTATCTCTTTAAAGAATTGCTTAACATATTAAAATAACAAGTATTTTAAATAGCCTAAAAGGATTCAAAAGGTGACAAATTGGTAAAACTTGATTTTAGCAAATTGAATGGATTGGTACCGGCCATTGTCCAGGATTATAAAACAGGTGAGGTGTTGATGCTCGCGTTTATGAACCAGGAGGCTTGGGAAGCAACGCTGGATACAGGAATGGCCACCTACTACAGCCGCAGCCGAAAGAAACTATGGAAAAAAGGGGAGACGTCCGGTAATCTGCAGGTTGTCAAGGAAATTAAAATCGACTGTGATGAAGATACTGTGCTTTTAAAAGTCGAGCAAATCGGGGGCGTTTCCTGCCATACAGGAAAACGAACGTGCTTTTATCGGTATTTAGATAGGAATTCAATGTCCGCGGTCGAAGATTCGGATGCAAGGGGGTAACCATTGATGAAAACAAAATTGAAACTGGGTATTCCAAAAGGGAGCTTACAAAGCGCTACCATTGAGCTGTTTAAGCGGTCCGGCTGGAAGATTATTATAAATGGAAGAAGCTATTTCCCTGAAATCAACGATGAAAGTATTGAATGCGCCATCTGCAGGGCTCAGGAAATGTCCAGATACGTTGAAAACGGTACACTGGATGCCGGGCTGACGGGCAAAGACTGGATCGCTGAAAATAATTCAGACGTACATGTAGTTACAGACCTTGTGTATTCAAAGGTAAGTTCGCGGCCCGCAAGATGGGTTGTGGCTGTTCCTTATAATTCTCCCATAGAAAAGCTTGAAGATCTGGAGGGGAAAAAGGTCGCTACCGAGCTGGTTGAATTTACAAAAAAGTATTTTTCCGATAAAGGTATTCCGATAAAGGTTGAATTTTCATGGGGGGCGACTGAAGCAAAGGCTGTATCCGGTCTTGCTGACGCTATTGTGGAGGTTACAGAAACTGAAAGCACAATAAAAGCGCACGGTCTAAGGATCATTCATGAACTGATGCAGACAAACACTCAGCTGATCGTGAATCGAGATGCCTGGAAGTATAAAAAGATACGGGAAAAAGTGGAGCAGGTCGCACTGTTATTAAAAGGAGCGCTTCTTGGAGAAAAGCTGGTTGGGCTGAAGATGAATGTTCCGGAAGAAAAGCTTGAAACCATTGTGTCTTTACTGCCGAGCTTGAATGCACCGACAGTTTCTTCTTTATATCAGTCAAAATGGTTTGCGGTAGAAACAGTTATTGATTCAGGCGTTGTCAGAGAGCTGATTCCCAAACTTCTGAAAAGCGGCGCAGAAGGAATTATTGAGTATCCGTTAAATAAAGTTGTTTAACAAGCAAGGCAAGTGGCGAGAGGCAAGTGGTAAGTAAGACAAAGGAAAAGAGGCGTGAGGCGAGTGGGGAGAGGCATTGCAAAGGAATTAAGAGATGTTTATCCTTTTATCACTTGACCCCCCGAACCCTTGGGACCTTGAATCCTTGAGCTGAATATTTGAGCAGTTCATAATAACCTAAAATCATTGTTAGCTGATGTTGCTGAGCACGGTCCTAACGTTATGATTCCCAAAAGAATTGAAGAGATCACTTCCTTTATTGTCATGGATGTTCTTGAGCGCGCCAATGAGATGGAGCGTCAGGGCATCGATATTATTCATCTGGAAGTCGGAGAACCCGATTTTGACACACCTGCATGTGTAAAAGAAGAAGCCTGCCGGGCTCTTGACGACGGTCATACCCATTACACGCACAGCCTTGGTATGATCGAACTAAGAGAGGCTATTTGCGAATATTATTTCAATGAATACCAGGTAAAGGTTGACCCGGATCAGGTGGTCATTACTTCAGGAACATCTCCGGCAATGTTTTTGATGTTTTCTGCATTGCTTGAGCACGGTGATGAGGCAATCATCTCAGATCCTCATTACGCGTGTTATCCCAATTTTGTCAAATTCCTTGAAGGTGAAGTCGTAACGGTTCCGGTGTATGAAGAAGACGGGTTTCAGTACCGTCCTGAAGCTATTGAAAAAGCGATAACAAAAAGGACACGATCGGTATTGATTAACTCTCCATCAAATCCGACAGGCAATCTTTTATCCGCGGACCGTATGAAAGCCATTGCCAATTTTTCAT
>JAFDFT010000632.1 GCA_019309685.1 Deltaproteobacteria bacterium | reverse complement strand
GATGCTTCAGCCCTGGTAGGGATAGGATTGTTCGTCATAGTTTCAAGCATCTGGGTAGCTGTTATGACCGGCTTGTTTGAATATATGGTTTTTTGTATGATCTGCTTTTGAATTTTAGGTACCATTTCCGGTCTTAGCTCAACACCAAGGTCCCCCCTCGCTACCATTATACCATCAGCAAATTTCAGTATTCCATCCAGATTGTCGACTGCTTCAGGCTTTTCAATTTTTGCAATGACCGGAATATCGGATTTATATTTTTTTAATATGGATTTGATACGTTTAAGATCATTTGCATCTCTAACAAAAGAAAGTGCAAAAAAATCCACTCCTTTTTTAATACCAAACAAAAGATCTTTTTTATCCTTTTCAGTTAAGGAAGGGGCAGAGACTTTAATGCCCGGCAGGTTTATCCCCTTGTGCTCTTTTAATATTCCCCCCCTGATAATTTTACAGGTAACGGTATCTTTGGTTTTGGATAAAACTTTCAGCTCAATGAGTCCGTCATCAACAAGTATTATAAGTGGTTGAAACAATTTCTGCATTGCCGGACACTTGTTTTGAAGTTATTTGAATTGTTTTATTTTTTTTCAGCAAAACAGATTTTCCGTTTTTTAACGTGCCTGTTCTTATTTTTGGACCCTGAAGATCAAGGAGTATCCCTACAGGTCTGTTCATCTCTTCAGAAAGGGTGCGTATGTCACTTATTACTTTCTCGTGATCTTTGTAGCTGCCGTGTGAAAAATTAAGCCTTGCCACATTCATACCGGCAGAAATTAGTTTTTTTAATACCGGTTTGCTGTTTGATGACGGGCCGATTGTTGCAATAATTTTTGTTTTGTTGGACATGATTATCCCTCTTGTAAGCAGAGTGTTAACTGTTTTTAGGAAATAGTGCAAAAAAGCTGTAATTGCAATCCATTATTTCAAAAGTATATCGGCCTTTTGAAAAATAACTTTATCTGAACCCTTCTTTTGGTGTGATGAATTTCACACATTTGCTGTGATTTAGATCATTGTAGTTTAAGCCATTCAATTATAATCTTTTTGTAACTACTCAGGTTCAGAGTTAAAAGGTTCACGGTTCAATGTTGAAGAGAGATGAAGATGAACAGTTAAAAAGAAAGGGAATATAATGAAAACTTACCCAAAAACAGCTAAAACCGTACTAATAGTTGATGAATATTCGCTGTTTCGAAAGTCTTTGAACTCCCTTTTAGAAAAGGTTTCCGGTTATGAAGTAATTGGTGAAGCGGGATCGGGATTAGAGGGGTTCAAAAAAGCGATAAAACACAAACCCGATCTGATTATTATGGATATTTCCCTCCCGGACATGAGTGGTATCCATTTTATCAACAGATTAAAAGATTCAAAAATAAATTCTCGTATAATAATCGTCAGTCTTCACTCAGATGCGGTATATGTCTCCGAAGCGTTCAAATACGGAGTTAGTGGATACTTTTCAAAACTTTCCGATCTTGGGCTGCTCGTCAATGATTTAAAGGTATCAAAGAGAACTGCATTTCAAGCCACCGGTTTGACCGGTGGTCTATGATTTTAAATACAAAAAATGATAAGAGTAGGGCAAAATTGACGGTCTCGTAAAAAGTATCACCGATGGTGCCCGCAGGAAATGCCCTTGGGGTACTAAGTAGTCCGCCGCAGGCGGACCATATACCCCCGTTAAAAATCAGCGGGATAAAAAGGCGCAGTGATTTTTCAGGGACGAAGCGAGACCTTCGAAAAGTGCCATTTTGCAAAGGTCTCGAGGCAATATATGTAGCCTGCCGAGTGTCTGAAAAAACGCTGTAACGCAGTAGATGGGACTTTCTACGACGCCATGAAAATTAAATATTTCTATTACTTCTGAAAATACCACTTATAACCGTATTGAAAAACGACATTTCTGGTTTGTAAGTTTTCCCGGAAAGATATAACTGGTCTGCTTTTAATTTAAGGAGATCTTTTGGTTCCATTTTCAGAGGATTATGATTTAAAACAACCATGTCCGCAATTTTGCCCTGTTCTAAACTTCCACGCTCATGTTCATCGAAACTTGTCCAGGCTACTTCATATGTTGCCATTTTCAGGGCTTGTTGAATAGATACGGATTGTTTATCGTCATAGGGATGGTTGCATGCCCCATATATAGCTTCTATTGGATCAGGATTAGTAACCGGAGCATCAGAACCACTGCTTAGATGTATTCCTGAATCAATAATGTTTCTAAGTGGTGAGCCTGTTTTTATTCGGGAACCTAAAATTTCTTCTAAATACTCTGCAGGTTCTAAAGGACTGATCAGAAAGCCCGGTTGGAGTGTAATTCCGATTCCCAATTTGGCGCATTTTTCCAAATCTTCGGGTGATATTAAACATGCATGGATAATTGTATGTCGGTGGTCTTCTCTTGG
>JAFDFT010000175.1 GCA_019309685.1 Deltaproteobacteria bacterium | reverse complement strand
ATTTAAAATGGAGCAGATTTCTCAGAAAATAAATGAAATCTTAAACAAGAAATAGCTGTAATATTGTATCGAAACCTTTTATTTATAAATAGCAGATTATGTCTATTAATCTTCAATTAAACCTTTGTAGCAAAAAGTTACGATTACGTTATGATATATGCAATTTTTCTTAACAAAAAAATAAGGGCTGAGATTATAATTTTAGCCCTTATTTTTTCTGGTACGCTCGAAAGTATCCAAACTTACGAACTGCGTATTCAAAACCAAGACGGTATCCTTTTTCTTAAGTTAACGCCTCACCTCTTTTTACCGGCAAAAGAAACAAGAGGGCGATAATCAGGGTGATAGCTGCGTACAAGAATGCGGTACGGTAGTCATTTGAAAATATATCTATGATCTTTCCAGACAAAATGGGCCCCACAATGGCTGATGATTGTGAAGATAAATAGTAAAGTCCCGTATATGCGCCCAGACGGTCTTGCGGCGCCATGTCTACTACCATTGGCAAAGAGTTGACAAGTATAAAAGACCATGCAATGCCGCATAAGAGCAGCATGATTTTAGCCTGAAGCACTGTTGTTATCGTATAGCCGTACGTAAGAAGAGCGGCAAAGGCAATAATTCCAACACCGATAGCTTTTTTTCTGCCTGTCTTTCCGCCGATAAAGCCGCAAACCGGGGCAAAAATAATAATAGCCAGAGAAAAATAGGCCAGAAGAAAAGTAGCTTGACCGGAATCAACATTGAGCTCATTTACAGCAAATGATGTGAAAAAAACTTCCAGAGCGTTATATCCGAGAAACCAGAAAAAGATCGCAAAAAGAAAATAGAGGGTTGAGAAATCCTTGTCTTTGGAAATGGTTTTCAAACTTCCGATAAGTCCTGGTTCACCTTCCGCGGGTTCCACAGTTTCGGGATTCGGTTCACGGATGAACAAAAGCACTATTCCGCAACCCAGGAGCATGGCGATTCCGCCGAAATAAAATGGCGCACCAACAGACACTTTAAACAGCAGGCCGCCAACGGCAAAGGCCAGGACACCACCTACGCCGCCCATAAGATTGATCATCCCATTGGCCTGGGAGCGTTTGGGGGAAGGGGTGATATCAGGCATTAAGGATACTACCGGTGTGCGAAAAATATCCATTGCAAACAGGGTGATAAAAATTGCTGCCATAAATAAAAGCAAAGATTGCCCCAAAAAAAGCGGAATGGCTATAAATCCGAGTAAAGCAATCGGTGCGCCTGTAGCTATAAAGGGTTTTCTGCGCCCCCAGCGGGTCCATATCCGGTCCGAATATGCTCCCACAAACGGCAGTATAAATAATGCGGCAATGTTGTCCAGGGTCATAATAAAGCCGGTAAAACTGGCGCTCATACCGAAGCCGGTAACGCCCGCAGTTGCACTGAAATCCGGTCGCCCGGCTTGAAGAAAAACTGGGACATAAGCGTTGTATATGCCCCATAAAAGAGAAACGCCCATAAATCCGAAACCAAGTAATAAGACACGCCAATAGTTGAATTTCATGATAATACTCCTGTTTAGAGGTATATAGGAATTTCGAATAAAAAATCCCGTATAAATTATATCAAACGTGCAGTGTAGTTAAATCACAATTCTTAATTGAATATAAATTAACTAGTTTCCATCCATAAATGGTCTTTTCCCGCAATCTTCCGCCTATGCAAAGGCTACGGCGTGATAAGCTGCGTCAAACTTCGGAATTGCTTGTGCGACGTACAACTGAATCACTTGACTAAACATTTTATAAGTCGTTTCATGATTGCAAGGGTTGATTTCCCTGGCGTATTGACCAGTATGACAAAGGGATACAATTCCTTGTTTTTGTTTTCAATATATCCTGCCCGGGTTCTGATGCCTTTTAAGGTACCCGTCTTGTAATATTCTTTGTTTTCATAACGCATGAGATAAGAATATGGTTTAAATTTCAGAAGGATTTTCATCATATCCTTTGCGGAGATTTTGTTTTTTCTTGAAATGCCAGATCCCTCTATGATGTCCATGCTTTCGATGTTTAGCTCAAATCGCCCGTAAGAATTGATAGCCTGAATTCCTTTTTCAAGTGAACCTGGCGGTCCACACGCACTGACTCCTGTTGCAATTAGTAACTGGTTCGCCATAAAATTGTTTGAATACTCAAGCATCTCCGAAATCATTTGTTCTAAAGTGTATTGAGATATATATGTATAGATAAGTCTGTCATTTAAGGCCTCGACGGTCCCTGTTTTAATATTTCCTGAACATTGAACGCCTTCATTATTTAAGAAGTACGCAAGAAGATGGCCTACATATAGCGTGGCTTCCTTTTTTTTGTGTGTGAGTACAACTCTGCCTTGATAAACGTTTGACTTTTTAATTCTGCTTATTGCGAAAGGAAGCAAAGGGGTTTGAGGTTCAGCGCTTATGTAATTGCCTTTTTTAGCCCTTTGGAAATTAACCGTATTAAAATTCGCGCAAAGTGCACCATTGGGTGCGTCATACGGTTCAGATGATTCGGTAACGCCGGGAATGGTTAAGGGTTGGGCAAAATAAGAGTCATCCAGAATGATGTCGTTAATGCGTTTCAAATCTACGGCAAGTGTTTTGGCTATACGTATTAAAATTTCTGAAATCAAAAGAGGGTCGCCATATCCTTTGATTTTCAAATTCGATTGATCATCCAGATAAAATTCAGTTTTATACTGGTAATCCGTGCCGAGATAGTGAATCGCGACTAAGGCTGTCAGTATTTTTAAAGTGGATGCTGGAATGAATTTTTGGCCAGCATTCTTTGAAAACAGAATATTACCTTTTGAATTCGCGACAACGACAGCGTCGTTGTTTCCAATAAGCTTGTCAAGGTTGTTGAGTTTATCAGCGAATATTAGTTTAGAATGAAAAAAAATAAAACAAAAATAAAAACAAAAGAAAAGAGGTTTAGTGATTTTTAAGAAATAAATTTTATTAAAATGAATAAGCATATTAAATGTAAGCTTTAATTTTTATGCCATTTGCCAAATAGTAATGGTGAGTAGTTTTCATCTAGTTTAGATATAGGAATCATCTGCTTTCCACAACAAGTGTTACAGGTCCGTCATTGATTAACGACACATCCATCATCGTCTGAAACTTTCCTGTTTTTACGGTGATGCCTTTTTGCTTTGCTATGTCAGAGAATTTTTCATAAAGTCTATTCGCTTTTTTTGGCTCTGCCGCATCAATAAATGATGGCCGCCTGCCTTTGCTGCAGTTGCCCAGAAGTGTAAACTGAGAAACAACAAGCATTTCTCCTCCTGTATCAAGGAGTGAACGGTTCATTTTACCGTTTTCATCTTCAAAAATTCTAAGGTGGATTATTTTTTCCGCAAGGTAATTAGCGTCGCCAGTTTCGTCATCTTTTGCGATGCCAAGAAGTACCAGCAATCCATTTTTGATTTCACTAACAAACAAGTCGTTAACGAAAACTGAACTTTGTTTAACTCTTTGAATAACTGCTCGCATCGTTCTGTTTTTTATGTATGGGCCATTTAAATATTTTATTAAAACTTTCATTTCTATGCTCTTATCAGATATCAAAATCAAATGGGAAGTTCAAGTCGCAACGAGTGTCCATTTCCAGGAAACTTCCCGGAAGCTGCGGGCACATTATGGTTTTGATCGATTGTGTTTGCATTAAGAGAAACATATTATAGATATTTGGCTTGAAAATTGCATATTATTATAATATAATAAAGGTATTACTTATGTTGCATCTTATATTTCCTTAACATGGGGCAGGCAAATGGATTTCAAAAAATTACTGGATGGTTTGGCATTAAAGAATAAGGACCTTCGGTACAGATTATCTTTGATATTTGGTCTTTTTTTTCTTTTCCCTGTATCGGGTTTTTTAATATTTGCGATCAAGTATGACTTGATGAATAATGAATATATTTTGCTGTTTTTCCTTGGTGTCCTTATATTTTCCTTTCTGGGGTTTACAATGCTAAGGAGAGTTTTCGATCAAATATCTATGATATCCAAGGACATGTCCCAAACAGAGATCTCCAAACTTACTGGAAAGGACCTGCAAAAAGAAACCAATGAACTTCATAACATTGTTAAGTCTTTTAGCAATATTGAGAGCCAATTCAGCAACACATTTACCGCACTTCAGAGAAAAACATCTGAAATATCAATTCTAAAAGAGCTTTCAGAGCTTTGTTTCGTCACGTTTGATCCAACAGAGATTTTGTATGTCACACTCGAACGCGCTTTATTGTTGACAAACTCAGACATCGGATCTGTGATGATTTTGAGCAAACCGGATCGAAAATCTTTTATTGTAAAAGCGTGTATTGGATCCGGTGAATTTGTCAAGGTGGATGATCGGATTGACTTTGATACGAGCATTTCTAAATATGCTGTGATTAATAAATCCCCTATCGTTGTAAAAGATATTGAAACTGACAATCGGTTTGGCAGGTTAAACCGGTCACATTACGGCTCTAAATCTTTTGTATGCATGCCGATTAAGACAAGTAAAGAAATTGTGGGCGTTCTTACGATCTCCAGAAAGGAAGATGATAAAGCGTATACACTCGAAGAAATTGAAATCCTGACACCACTATTAAACAGCGCGGCATTTACATATGAAAATCTTCGTTTAATCAAAGAAAATGAAGTAGGAGCGTCGCAGTTAAAAACCATTGATAAGCTCTTTAAGGTTATTAATTCCAGTTTCAGGGATAGTGAACTTTTACATGCGGTTATGAATGAGCTTCAGGCTGTTGTGCCATTTGATCTTGCGATGGTGATGACCCGTTCGGGGAGTGGTTCGGATTTCATAGAAGTTTCTGAACTTATTACCAATAAGCCTACATCCATTTCCAAAGGAGAAAACTATCAATGTCCTCAAGGAAGCCTGATTGACAGGGTATTAAAACAGGAGACAACAGTTATTATTGACGACACAGGCGATATTTCAAATAAAACCGAAAAGAAATTTTTTGCACAGCAAGGGCCAAAATCAGCCATTCTTGCTCCCTTAAGGATTGGGGGGAAGGTGAGCAGTGTGTTGGCTTTATATGCTAAGAAGTCAGGAATTTTTTACGAATCGAAGAATCTTATTGAATGGGTGGGAGAAGGGCTTTCGCTGGCGATTGAGAGGAATAGTCTATCTGATGCAGTGGTTAAAAGGCATAGAGAATTGGTTTCCGTAAAACAGATCGGAAGCGCATTAGCCTCATCGACCTTTGATACAAGTAAGGTGCTTAAATATACGATGGATATGATTCGGGAGGCCATGAATGTCGAAGCGGGTTCATTGTTCTTGTTAAAAAATGGGGATCTTGAGTTTTCTGTCGCCTTTAATGTTAAAATTAAATCCATGAAAAAATTCCGGCTTAAACTGGGCCAAGGGATTGCGGGAACTGTTGCCGCTGGAGGCGAATCGCTTCTTGTAAACGATACCGAAAAATCTCCGCATTTTTATTCCCAGATTGATAAGATATCGGGTTTTAAGACAAAATCCGCTTTGTGCGTGCCGATGATTTCAAAAGGGAAAGTGATCGGTGTTATTGAAGTCCTCAATAAAGTGAGTGGTCAATTTGACGAAAATGATCTGGATCTTTTACAGTCAATTGGTTCGTCTGTCAGTATTGCTATTGAAAACGCAAATTTATATAAAGAGACAGTTTCATTGGCTGAGCATGAACGGGGTATTCGCGGGATGTTCCAGAAATTTGTTCCAAAGGAAA